>JALYGH010000508.1 GCA_030777205.1 Chloroflexota bacterium | reverse complement strand
ACTGTCGCCTTCTTCGCCGTACCATGGTTGGGGCGAGGCATTCATCCACCGTGACCAGTCAACGAACGACGCGATGACCCCCCGGGCGCGCTCCTTCCTGTTGCGTTACGGCATGGCCGTGGCGACGAGCGCGCTCGCCCTGCTCCTGGGACTGAGGCTCGGGCCGTGGATCGAAGCCAGCCCATTCCCGCTGTTCCTCGGAGCCGTGACGCTCAGCGCCTGGTACGGCGGGCTGGGCCCGGGGCTGCTCGCGACGATCCTCGGCGGCATCATCTCGGCCGTCTTCTTCCTGCCCCCGTTCGCGTCGCCGATGGTCGCGACCGTCACCAACACGACCCGGCTGATCATCTTCACGCTCGTCGCGATCCTGATCAGCTCGCTGAACTCGACGCTGCGCGACGCCCGCCGCCGCGCCGAAGCCGCGACCGAGGAGCTGCGGACGCTCCAGACGATCACCGACACGGCGCTCGCGCAGCTCGGCCTGGAAGACCTCCTCCGCGAGCTCCTCGGTCGCATCTGCCAGGCGCTCGGCGCCGACGTCGCGCGGATCATGCTGCTCGCCGAGGACGGCCAGCACCTCGTCCCGAGGATGATCCTCGGCGCGGACCTCCCCCGTAACGGGACCGCCCGGCTGCGACTCGGCGAAGGTATCGCCGGGCGAATAGCCCTTCGCCGCGAGCCGCTGATCGTCGACGACGTCGCCGCGCTGGTCGCTCGTCCCAGCCTGCTCCACGCCGCCGAGCTCCGGTCGCTGGTCGGGGCGCCGCTGCTGGTCGAGGGACGCCTGGTCGGCGTGATCGACGTCGGCACCTATCGGTACCACCAGTTCCGGGCGGAGGACGCCCGGCTCCTTCAGCTCGTCGCCGACCGGGTCGCCATCGCGATCGACCACGCCCGGCTCCACGAGATCGAGGAGCATGCCCGGGCCGAGGCTCGCGTGGCGGCCGCCCTGCGGGCGCGAGCGCTCCAGCAGGCCGGGGTCGTCGAGCTGGGCCAGCAGGCGCTGACCGGCGCCGCTTTCGACGAGCTCCTCGATCGCGCCGTGATTATGGTAGCCGGGACGCTCGGCGTCGAGTACTGCAAGGTGCTCGAGCTCGAGGCCGACGGGAGCGCGCTCCGCCTCCGCGCCGGCGTCGGCTGGCGGGACGGGCTCGTCGGTACGGCGACGGTGGACGCCGGCCCGGGCTCGCAGGCTGGGTACACGCTCATCTCCGGTGGGCCGGTCATCGTCGAGGACCTGCGCGAAGAAACGCGGTTCACCGGGCCCCCGCTCCTCCACGAGCACGGGGTGGTGAGCGGCCTCAGCGTCATCATCCCCGGTCGGGAGTGGCCGTTCGGGGTCCTCGGCGCCCACACCGTCACGCGGCGAGCGTTCAACCAGGACGACGTCCACTTCCTCCAGGCAATCGCGAATGTCCTGGCTACCGTCGTCGACCGTAAGCGGGCCGAGGAGGAGCGAGCCCAGCTCATCCGCGAACAGGCCGCGCGGGCCGAAGCGGAGGCGGCGCAGCAGCGATTCGCCTTCCTGGCCGAAGCGAGCCGTGCCCTGGCGGCGTCGCTGGACTACGAGGCAACGCTCGCGGCGGTCGCCCAACTGGCCGTGCCGCGGCTTGCCGACTACTGCGTCGTAGACGTCGTCGATGCCAACGGGCAGGTGCGTCGCGTGGCGACCGCCCACGCCGACCCGGCCAAGGCGTCGCTCGTCGCAGCGCTCTGCGACTATCCTCCGGACCGCAACGACATGGCGGGTATCGGGAAGGTGCTCCGGACCGGGGAAGCGGAGATCCTCGCCGAGATACCACCGTCACTCCTCGAGGCTGAATCCGACGATGGACGCCAGCGCGAGACGATGCTGGCGCTCGCGCCGCGTTCCGCGATGATCGTGCCGCTCCTGGCGCGGGGGCGGACGCTCGGCGCCATCGCCCTGTTCCACGCCGAGTCCGGTCGCCGCTACGATGACGGCGACCTGGCGTTCGTGCGGGAGCTCGCCGGACGCGCCGCGCTGGCCGTCGACAACGCCCGGCTCTATCGTGAGGCGCAGCATGCCGTCCGGGTCCGCGACGAGTTCCTCGCCGCGGCCTCGCACGAGCTGCGGACGCCGCTCAGCCATGTCAAGGGGTTCGTCAGCAGCCTGCGCCAGGCGGACGTCGACTGGGACGAGGAGACCCGCCAGGATTTCCTGGCCGAGGCTGAGCGGGAGGCCGATCGGCTGGCCAAGCTGATCGGCGACCTGCTCGACATGACGCGCCTGGAGAGTGGCGAGCTGGATCGGGTCACGCGCGTCCCCGTCGCGCCGGTGGCGATCGTCGCCGGCGGCCTGGATCGCGTGCGCGGCCTGGTTGGCGATCACCCGCTCGACGTGTGCGTCCCGTCCGATCTGGCGCCGGTGCTCGGCGATTCGTCCCAGCTCGAGCGAGTCGTCGCCAACCTGGTCGAGAACGCGGCCAAGTATTCGCCACCCGACGCGCCGATCCGCGTCAGCGTGGAGCAGACCGACGGCACGCTCGTCCTCTGCGTCGACGACGACGGGCCGGGCATCCCGGACCAGTACCTGGAGCAGATCTTCGACAAGTTCTTCCGCGTCCGCTCGGAGCGGGCACCCGTCCCCGGGACCGGCCTCGGCCTGGCGATCTGCCGGCGTATCGTCGAGGCCCACGGCGGCCGCATCCACGCCGAGAATCGGCCGGAGGGTGGCGCTCGCCTGGTGGTCACGCTGCCGGCGCTCGACAGCCCGGATGGAAGGCGAGATGACGCGCCAGGGCATCCCGGCGGCGAACGACGCGGCGCCGATGCACAGGCACGTCTCGTCGAACCCCAGGGCGTGGGGCCATGAGATCATGACGGCCGAGGACGGCACCGAGCCGACTACTCGCCTCCTCGTCTGCCACCGGAGGACAACGGTGCCACCGGCACGCCGACTGCAGCATGGCGCGGCAAAGCGCCTCTGTGCTCGTGGGGATCGCCGCCGCGAGGGCCAGAGCCACCTGTCGTGGTCCGCGAGATGCTGAAGGAGTCGCTGTCGATGAGCAGGAACCGACCCTGCACCCCCGGGGTCGTCGTCACCACCGAAGTAGCGGCCGGCGTCGCGGACGCCGACGCTATTGAGGCCGCGGCGGGCCTGATCGCGAGGCGGCGATGAGCGACGCCACCCCTCCCGGCTGGAGCTACAACCCATCCATTTGGTCGCAGCGCCTGCCGATCGTCGGCCTCGCCCTGGTCGGCTTCGCCATCGCCAGCTACCTGTCAGCGTTCCAGCTCGGGCTCATCCAGACCGTCTGGGAGCCATTCTTCGGCCGGGGCAGCGAGACCATCCTGACGTCGAGTGTCTCGCGGATCCTGCCCATCCCGGACGCGGCGCTCGGCGCGCTCGGCTACCTGCTGGACGCGGTGACGGGCGTCGTCGGCGGTCGCGGGCGCTGGCGTACGATGCCCTGGATCGTCATCGTGTTCGGGCTGGCGGTCGGGCCGCTCGGCGCGGTCAGCATCCTGCTGGTGATCCTCCAGCCGGTGATGTTCGACGCCTGGTGCACCCTCTGCCTGGCGTCGGCGGTCATCTCGGTGGCGATGATCGGCCCGGCGATGGATGAGCTGCTGGCGAGCTGCCAGGCCATCAAGCGGGCCGGCGCCGAGGGGCGGTCGAAGTGGCGCGCCTTCTGGGGCCTGGACGTGGACGCAGGCGAGCGGGACGAGAGTCGTGCGCGAGATGAGCGTGGCGAACGGGACGAGGCCGAGTTCGTGGACGATCCGACCGCCCACCCGAGGAGGTCGTAGCATGTGGGCGCAGCTCGCGAGCACCGCGATCGGGCTGTGGCTGATGGCCGCGCCGGCCGTGCTCGGCTACGGCGATCCCGCTAAGAGGATCGACCACATCGTCGGGCCGGTCGCCGCCAGCTTCGCGTTCATCGCCGTCTGGGAGGTGACGCGCTCACTGCGCTGGGTCAACGTCCTGCTCGGGGCGTGGCTCCTTGTCGCGCCCTGGGTGCTCGGCTACGCCACCACGCCGACGGTCAACAGCATGGTCGTCGGCACCTTGCTTATCGTCCTCGCTTCCGTGCGCGGCGAGGTCACGGAGCAGTTCGGCGGCGGCTGGTCCTCACTCCTGCCCGGGCACGCCGTCGTGGAACGAGAGGGCCGTAGTCGCTAGCCTTGCTCGCCGCCTCGGCAGCGGCGACGCACCTCCCGTGGAGTGCGTAAGCTGCACCGGGTTGACGTCGCCGTTCCGACGAAGGAGATGCAGGTGAAACGCCGGAGCGGGCCGCGGTATCGTCCGAGCCGCTAGAATCTCCGTGATGTCCCTCGCAGCGGTTGGCCCGCGCGGCCCGGGCGCTCGCGTCGCCCTCGCTCTTATCGGCTCGCACCGGTTCCGAGGCGGCCTCTTCCTGGTGACCCTCGCCCTGGTGCTCGCGGTCGGCCTGTCGTTCCGCCTGCCGGACCTGGAACGCCCGGGCCGCAACTACGACGAGGGGGTCTACCTCCAGTCGCTGCTGCTGATGCGCCACGGCTACCTGCCCGTGCGCGACATCGTCGCGACGCAAGGTCCGTTGCATCTCTACCTGGCGTATGCCCCGTATGCGCTGGGTGGCTACACCCTCGAAGCTGCTCGCCTCGGTGCCGTGGGCGCCTCCCTCCTCGCGATCGTCGGGCTTGCCTGGGCGGGCGCCGCGACCATCGGCCGGATCGGCGGCGTGGCGGCGGCACTGGCGCTCGCCCTGAGCCCGGCCTTCCTCAACGTCTCGCGCCAGGCCCTGCCGGAAGCGCCCGCGCTCGCGTTCACGATCCTCGCCGTCGGTGCAGCCGGAAAGGCCTGGACGACCGATCGCGACCGGTGGCGGATCGCGGCGGGGGCCCTCTTCGCCGTGGCCTGCCTCGTGAAGCCAATCGTCGCGCCGGCCGGGCTGGCGGTGGTCACGCTCGGCGTCACGCCGCGCTCCTGGCGAGCGAGCGCGCTCGTGCCCGTGGTCGCCATGCTCGTGGGGCTCGGGGCGCTGCTCGGCGTCGGCCTCGGGCCCGCCCTGGATCAGGTAGTCGGCTGGCGACTCCAGGGCGAGCAGGTCGATCCGAGCCTCGAGACGATCCGGCACAATGCCGAGCTGCTCGTCGACAGGCTCGTGCTCGAGGAGCAGCCGGCGTTTTACGCGCTCGCCCTCGTCGGGGCGCTCCTGCTCGCGCGGTCCCGCTTGCGGTTTGGCCTGGCCGTCGTCGGCTGGTTCGTCGGCCAGTTGGGACTCCTGCTCCTGTACGTGAACCTCAGCTCGCACCTCGGCGTGGCGCTCCTGCCGCCGCTGGCGTTGCTGCTCGGCGCCGCTGCCACGGCCGCCTGGCGCGCCATCGCCACCC
>JALYGH010000507.1 GCA_030777205.1 Chloroflexota bacterium | reverse complement strand
CCCCCGCGAACGACCGGCCAGCCTCCCCCCAGGCCGCCTGGGTCCGAACAGTTCAGGAGACGACGCTCTGGTCGGGTCCGGACGAGCAGGCGAAGGATTTCAGCAAGATCGCCGCCGACACCACGCTCCAGGTGCTCGAGATGGGCGAGCGGCGAATGTTCGTCTATTTTGCCGGCGACAAGCAGGGGCACCCGGCCGGCGAGGTCTGGGTAAACCGGGCCGACGTGGCGACCGCGTCCTGGCCGCAGTGGCTGCGCGCTCGCCATAACGCCGAGATTCGCCCCGAGCCGACCCCGGCCGGCCCCGGCACGGCGGCAATCGCCCGCGGCACCTACATCGAAACGACCGGTGAGACGGACGGCCGCTGGGCCAGGGTGTTCTACCTGGGGGACGGCCGGCTCGGCGCCCCGATCGAGGGCTGGATCGACGGCGCGGACTTCGTGCTGCCGGGGGTCGACCAGACGACGTTGACCAGCTACCTGGTGAGCAAAGGGCTCCTGGCGTCCCGCGCGCCGGACGTCTGGATGCAGGTGCCGTACCGCAGTCAGCTCGACGGCACGGAGTACGCCCTTGCGAACTGCGGTCCCGTGAGCGTCGGCATGGCGCTCGAAGCGTTCGGCCAGGTGTACGGGTCGGGGATGCTGCGGTCGGCCGCGCTGACGCTCCAGGACACCCTCGACTGCGACTACTGCGGCGTCTTCATCCAGAACCTGGCGACCGTCGCCCAGTCGCGCGGCGTGCAGGTCGTCGGCCTGCGCAAGGACGGCGCCCCCGCCCAACCGATCACCGAAGCCGGGCGCGACGACAACGAGAACCTGCGCCGCTGGACCCTCGACGACATTCGGACGGAGCTCCGAGCGGGCCGCGTCGTCATCCCGCAGATCAAGTACCGCTTCTTGCCGGGCCGGGCCAGCTCGCCGTACGGCGGCGACCACTTCGTCGTCATCACCGGCATGGTCGGCGACCGCTTCATCATGAATGACCCGATCGACAGCGACGGCCGCGGGTATGCGCGGCTGATCTCGGCGGATGCGCTCGAGCGCGGGATGGCGCTCGCCAGCGTGCCGAAGGTGGCCTTCGCGGCGGGCAAGTAGCGCCGACTTCCCGGGTTTGTAACGCCGACGTTGGCCTGGTACGCGGCGTGGCGTGACCGGCCGCATGGACCCTCCGGATGCTCCTGCACCCAGCGTCAACCGCCGCGCCGAGCGCGCCGGCAGCCGGGCGAGCGGACCTCACGGTCGTGCGTCCGCGCCGATGGGCGGTGGGCAGGCCGCTGCGTACTCCTCGCCGACGCGCGACGTTTCGGCCTCCCCGAAGTTTTGCTCGCTCCCGGTGGCCGTGTTGCCGACGAAGACATTCCCCTGCCCGAAGTGGTCCCAGATGCCAACGAAGGCGTTCCGCTCGGCGGTGCTGTAGCAGACGGCGTTCTCGGTCAGCGTGGAGCCCCCCTCCCAGCTCGGCGGCTCGGTGTACAGGGTGATCCCGGTATGGTTGCCCGTGGCGCGGCTGCCGACGACGACGTTGTGCGAGACTTCGAGTCCCTCGTCAGGCTCGAGCTGGATGCCGCCCACCCGCTCGACGAGGTTGTTGTCGCGCACGAGGCAGCCCTCGATCGTGTTGTAGGAGCCGTGGGTGAGCGAGATGCCGTTGCGGCCGTTTCGCTGGGCGCGACAGCCGACGAGCCGGGTCCGGTACACCCCGTTGTAGCGGTTGTAGCCCAGGTAGAAGCCATCCTTCGCGAAGTCGCTCGCCTCGACGTTCTCGATCAACGAGTCCGTCACGTTCACCAGGCGCACGCCGAAGCTCCAGACCTCCCCGGCACGGCTGCGGACGAGGCGATCGTCGAACGCCCAGGTGTGCTGGCCGTGGCGGTTCCCCCGGAGTTGCAGGTCGCGAATGGTGATGTTCGTGTTGCCGTCCCGCAGGTCGGCGTTCGAGATCAGGTGGTCCTTGACGCCGTCGCCCAGGATCAGGACGGTGCGGTCGATGCCCTCGCCGCGCAGCTCGACGTGCGAGGGCAGCCTGATCTTCTCCCTGACGGTGTACACGCCGGCCGGCACGAAGACGGTCCCGCCACCGGCGGGCAGGGCGTCGACGGCATCCTGGATGGACGGGTACGCGCGGGCGTTGAGGGTGGGGCGATCCTGAGCGAGCGCGGGACTACCGGGCGCGACAAGGCCGACCGCGAGGACGACGAGCAGCGCCACGAACCACGGTGCGCGAGCGCGACCGGTCCAACGACGGCAGGGGTAGCGCCGGCGCGCGGCGCTGCCGGCCGGCCGACGGGCGGGTAACTGAGACATGGCGCACCTTGCGGCAGGAGTCGACAGAACGATATACCGGTGGATCGTGAGCGAGCAACGAGCGGCGCGAGCGGGACGTAGCCGACGCGATGACGGCGGCGAGGAGACGAGACGGCGCGAGCGGATGCAATACGTCGCCCGCGTGCGGCGAGCGGCAGCCCTGGGCACCGCGGTGCTGGCATTCGGTCTGGTCATGTGGACCTCGCCCGTCCAGGCACAGGGCGTTGGCTGCCGGTCCGAGCTGGGCCGGGAGTCCGGGGCGCGGGTGACCGCCCAACTGGTTCGGCCGGCCGCCGACGGCCAGCCCGCGTCCGCCGATCCGCCGACGACCGAGCTGGAGGCGCGTTCCGGGC
>JALYGH010000506.1 GCA_030777205.1 Chloroflexota bacterium | reverse complement strand
CCTGCTTGGCCCGCTCGAGCTGCTGGGCGTAGCGGTCGAGCGTCTCCTTGACCGGCTGCTTCTGCTGGACGATGTCGCGGAAGGCGTCGTTCATCGCCCGGCTGGCATCCTCCCAGTAGGGGACGTTGGGGCGCGCGTCGACGTGCTGCATCGCCTCCTTGACGGCGTTGAAGTACTCCTGCTGCCAGTCCGGCACGCTGCCGTAGGCGTCCGTGCGCATCGGCGGCCAGCCGAGCTTGGTGAGCAGCTCCGACTGCGTGTCCTGGGCCATCAGGAAGTCGGCCAGCTTCAGCGCGCCCTCGCGGTTCGGGGCGCCGGCCGGGACGCCGAGCACCTCGCCGCCGAGCACGTGCGACTCCTTGGCCGGCCCGCGCCAGCCGTGGTACGCCTTGATGTCCTTCCGCCCGTTGTCCTGGACGATGACGTTGATCCCGAAGGGCCAGTTGCTCCCGAGGTACGCCGTGTCGTTCGAGAGCATCGTGTTCATCGTATCGAACTTGGCCGTCCGGTACTCCGGCGCCAGGAACGGCTCCAGTCGCTGGAGGAAGTCGAAGGCCCGGACGGAGCCTTCGTCGTTGAGCACCAGCGGGTCGCCGCCGCCCTGCTTGATGAACTCGAAGACGGTCACGGTCAGCGGGTCGCCGGCGGCGCCCTGGATCGCCACCTTGCCGATGCCCTCGTGCTCCCTCAGCGACTGGGCAACCTTCAGGAGGTCATCCCAGGTCTCCGGCGGCTTCAGCCCATGCTGATTGAGCTTGGGCTCGTTGAAGTACGTGATCTGGACGTTGGGACGGTACGGCAGGAAGTAGGTCTTCCCGTCGAACTGGGTGATCGGCAGGAGCTCCTTGATCGCCGTCTCCGGGATGCGGCCGGTCTGGCCGCTCAGGTCCTCGACGACGCCGTTGCGGACGAGCGGCCCGAGCCGCATGTTGTCCTGCGCGATCAGGTCGACGTCCATCCGGTTGGCCTGCTTCTTGGCCGTGAGCTGGTTGACGACGTCCTGCGACTCCATCTGGACCATATTGACCGACAGGCCGTTGGCCTGCTCGAAGCGCCTCAGGACCTCGCCGAGCGCGCGACGCTCCTCCTCGGCCAGGCTCGTCACGAAGGTGACCGACCCGCCGGACTTGGCAGTCCCGCCACCCATAATCCCGCCACCGGCACCGCTGCAGGACGCGAGCAGGAAGGTGGTCCCGCCCGCCAGGGTCAGCGCCCCGAACCGTCGTCGACTGATCTTCATGGCGTAACTCCTCTATCTAGCCCTTGACCGCGCCACTGAGGGTGCCGGCTTCGACGTAGCGCTGGAGGAACAGCGTCACGATCATCACCGGAATCGTCAGCAGGACCGCGAACGTAGCTGTGTCGAAGACGCTGCCGCGGTTCGAGTAGTAGTAGGTCATTAGCGGGAGCGTCCGCTCGGCGAGGAACAGGTAGATCGCGTAGACCAGGTCGTTCCAGGATGCCAGCCAGGCGAACAGCGCCGCCACCGCGATGCCCGGCGCCGCCAGCGGCATCACCACCCGCGCCAGCGTCCCGAGCCGGCCGTTCCCGTCGACCGCCGACGCCTCCTCCAGCTCGCGCGGGATCGTCTCGAAGGTGCCGACGAGGATCCAGGCGACGAACGGCAGGTTCGGCACCAGGTGGGCCAGGATCAGGCCGAGGTCGGTGTCGTTCAGGCCGAGGCGCAGGAACTGGATCGAGATCGGCATGGCGATCGCCACGTCCGGGAACATGCGGGTGAACAGCAGCCCCAGGATCGTGCCGTAGCGCCAGCCGCGCGGCAGCCGCGAGATGACGTAGGCGGCCGGCGCGGCGATCAGGACGGCCAGCACCGCCGTCCCGGTCGCCACGGTCAAGCTGTGCCGAGCCGGGTTGAACAGCGTCTCCGGCCGCAAGATGTCGCGCCAGTGATCCAGCGTCGGATTGTAGATCAGGAACGGCGGGCGGGCCGTCATGATGTCCTGGGGCGCGCTGATCGATACCTTGAGCAGGACGAGCAGCGGCAGGACCGTCAGGGCGGCGAAGAACAGGGCCAACAGCACGAGGCCGGCGCGGAAGAGGGGCCGAGCGGTGAAGATGTCCGCCCGAGTCTGGATGGCCGTGGCGCGCGCGTAGGCCTGGGTGCTCATGCCACCTCCCCGCGACGCCGCTCGACGAGCAGGAAGTAGGCGGCGATGAACGCGACGATCATCAGCAGCAGGATCGTCGCCGCCGCCGAGGCCGAGTACGGGTCCTGGAAGTCGAAGTAGTTGATGTAGACGAAGGTCGACATGACCGGGATCGACCGCGAGGCCATCACCATCACCACGTCGAAGATGCGGAAGGCGTCGATCGCGCGGAGGATCAGCGCCATCGTGATCGACGGCATCAGCAGCGGCAGCGTGACGGCGCGGAACTGCTCCCACTTGCTCGCGCCGTCGACGTCGGCCGCCTCGTAGACGTCGCTGGGGATCGACTCGAGGCCGGCCAGCAGCAGGAGGACGACGATCGGCGTGACCTTCCACATGTCGGCGAGGGCGATGGCGAACATCCCGCGCAGGCCGCTCTCGGTCCAGAAAATCGGCTGATCGATCGCGCCCAGGCGGAGGAGGGCCTCGTTGACGTAGCCGTTGGTGCGGAAGAAGTAGAGCATCGCCGCGCCCGCGACGAGCGTCGGGACGCCCATTGGGGTCAGGATGACGGTGCGGAAGACGCCGCGTCCTTGGAACGTGCGGGCGAGCATCAGCGCCAGGATCAGCCCGATCGTCATCTCGAGCGTCACGCCGATCAGGGTGATCCCGAGCGTGTTGACGACCGCCGCGCCGAAGTCCGGCCGGCTCATGATGTACTGGTAGTTCGAGAGCGTCGGGAAGGCGCCGGTGTAGCGATCCGTGAAGCCCATGCCGATCGCCTGGAGGACCGGCACGAAGGTGAGCAGCACGATGTACA
>JALYGH010000505.1 GCA_030777205.1 Chloroflexota bacterium | reverse complement strand
GAGGCGCAGCGCGCCCTGATCGCCGAGAGCTGGGAGCAGATCGGCGGGCTGCGGGTGCGGATGGCGCTCCACACCGGCGCGGCCGAGGCGCGCGATGGCGACTACTTCGGTCCGCCGCTCAACCGGGTCGCGCGGCTGCTGGCCGCCGGCCATGGCGGTCAGATCCTGCTCTCGCAATCGACCTACGACCTGGTCCGAGACGAATTGCCCCGCGGCGTCGCGGTCCGCGACCTGGGCGAGCATCGGCTCAAAGACCTGATCCGCCCGGAGCGCGTCTACCAGGTCGACGCGCCCGGCCTCGAGACCGGCTTCCCGCCGCTCGAGACACTCGATCAGCACCGGCACAATCTCCCGATCCAATCGACCCCGTTGATCGGGCGCGAGCTGGATCTGGCCGCCGTGCGCGACCGCCTGGCTCGGGCGGACGTGCGGCTGCTCACGCTCACCGGGCCGGGCGGGACCGGCAAGACCCGGCTCGCCCTCCAGGTCGCCGCGGACCTGGCCGACAGCTTCGCGGACGGCGTGTTCTTCGTCCCGCTGGCCCCGATCAGCGACCCGCTGCTCGTCGCCCCATCCATCGCGGAGGTGCTGGGGCTCCCCGAGTCTACCGATCGCCCGATCGTCGAGGGCTTGCAGGACTACCTGCGGGACCGGCGCGTCCTGCTCATGCTCGACAACTTCGAGCAGGTGCTCGGCGCGACTGAGCTGGTGACCGGCCTGCTCGAGGCCTGCGCGCGGCTTTCGATCCTGGTGACCAGTCGGGCGGTGCTGCGCGTCTACGGCGAGCACGACTACCCGGTCCCGCCGCTTGGGCTGCCGGATCGCCGGCAGCTTCCGCCGGTGCCGGCCCTGTCGCAGTACGCGGCCGTGGCCCTGTTCATCGATCGGGCGACCGCCACCCGGCCGGATTTCGTCGTCACGAACCAGAACGCCCCGTTCGTCGCCGAGATCTGCCACCGGCTCGACGGCCTCCCGCTGGCGATCGAGCTGGCGGCGGCACGGGCGCGGCTGCTCACGCCCCAGGCCATGCTCGCCCGCCTGGAGCGCCGACTGCCCCTGCTGACGGGCGGGCCGCGCGACTTGCCGGCGCGCCAGCAGACGCTGCGCGGGGCGATCGCCTGGAGCTACGACCTGCTCGACGAGCCGGAGCGTGCGCTGTTCCGCCACCTCGCGGTCTTCGTCGGCGGCGCAACGATCGAGGCGGCGGAGCGCGTAACGACTGCGGACGCTGCCGAGTCACCGCCCGCCGTCGACGACCTCTTCGACGGCTTGGCGTCCCTCGTGGACAAGAGCCTGCTGCGTCAGGACGAGGAAGTCGGCGAGCCGCGCTTCTCGATGCTCGAGACGATCCGCGAGTACGGGCTCGAGCAGCTCGAGGCGAGCGGCGACGCGGATTGCGTCCGCGCTCGGCACGCCGGCTTCTTCCTGGAGCAGGCCGAGCTCGCCGAGTCGAAGCTGCGCGGCGCCGACCAGCGCGCCTGGCTGGACCGCCTGGAGCGAGAACACGACAACCTCCGCGCCGCCCTGGCTTGGAGCGCATCGGCGACCGGCTCGAGCGAGACCTTCCTGCGGCTCGCCGGAGCGCTCGCCTGGTTCTGGTACCTTGGCGGGCACTTCGGCGAAGGGCGCCGCTGGCTCGAACGGGCCCTCGCTCGCCGCGACGAGGTGAGGGAGCCGCTGCGCGCGCGGATCCTGACTCGAGCCGGGTCGCTGGCATTCTTGCAGGGCGAGTACGACGCCGCGCACACCTGGCTCGACGCGGCGATCCGGATCGCGCGGGAGGCGGGGGAGACGCCCGTCCTCGCCGACGCGCTGCACTGGCTGGGAAACGTCGACCGAGCGCGCGGCGACCACGGGAGGGCCTCGGCGCTCCTCGAGGAGAGCCTGGGGCTGTTCCGCGGTCTCGCCAACGAGTGGGGCATCGCCTGGTCGCTCGGCAACCTCGCGATCATCGCCCGCGACTGCTCCGACCACGGACGGGCGTCGACGCTCGGCGAAGAAAGCCTGGACCTGTTCCGTCGCATGGGTGACCGGTGGGGGACGGCGTGGATGCTCGGCAACCTCGCCACCGTGCGCGACGCGCAGGGCAAGGCCGGGCTGGCGCTGACTCTCCTCGAAGAAGGTCAACGCCTGTTCGCCGAGCTTGGCGACACCTGGGGGACGGGTTGGTCGCTCTACCACCTGGGCCTGCTCGTTCGTGGCCGGGGCGAGCTGGAGAAGGCCGGGGCGCTCCTCGAAGAGAGCCTGGCGCTGCGCCGCACCCTGGGGGATCGGCGCGGCATCGCACGGTCGCTCTGGAGCCTGGGCGACGTCAGGCGCGAGCAAGGCGATCTCACGGCCGCGGCGGCAAGCTACCGCGAGGGCCTGGTCCTGTTGTGGGAGCTGGGTGACCGGCCGGGGATGGCCCGGTGTCTCGAAGGATTGGCCCGACTCGAAGCCCTGCAGGGACAGGTCGAACGGGCGGCGACGCTGGCGGGCGCGGCGGCCCAGGTGATCGGGACACTGCCCCAGGCGGCATCCGCCCCACCCGCGATCCCCGATTACGTGGCCGCCGTGGACCCGGCGGACGGCGAGTCACGCGAGGCAGCCTGGGCCGAAGGGCTGACTATGGCCCCCGACCAGGCGGTCGAGCTCGCGCTCGGACGGGCTGGCGTCGGCGGTCGCTGAACCCGCTGCCGGCGGCCGAGGCGACCCCGCACACGGCCGCCTGCCACGGCAGGCGGCTACCGCAACGGGCTCACGGTCGGGATGGCCCGTTGCAGGATTTCGGCGACCCAGGCGCCCGGCTCCTCGATGTGCTGGCGCACGGCCTGCTCGGCAGCGTCATGGTCGTGGGCGCGGAGAGCCTCGCGCACCGGTGCCTGGCTCACCCCGAGCTCGTCGGCCAGGCGGGTCTCGACGATCCGATCGCCGGGCTTGTGATCACCCCGCAGGATCGCCGCGATCACGTGCTCCTCGATCTGCTCGCGGAACACCCGCCGGGAGACGCGCGGGCGAGTGGTCATGTGGCAGGGCCCTCGCCCCGTCTCCCTCTCCCGGAAGCGGGGAGCTCCTGCCCCCCGACCTCCCCGTACAGGGGGGCCGGGGGGCAGTCCCGCCGCGGCATCAACGCCGGACGCCGGCTTGCTCGATCCAGTCGACGATCCGTTCGGGGGTCATCGGCAGCTCGTTGACGCGGACGCCGAGCGGGCGCAGGGCGTCCTCGACGGCGCTGGCCAGGGCGATCGGGGCCACCATCCGGCCGCCTTCGCCGCCGCCCTTCACGCCGAACTCGGTGAACGGCGACGGGGTCTCCTGGTGGGAAACCTCGAACGTCGCCGGCACGTCGTGGGCCGTCGGGAGCAGGTAGTCGGCAAACGTCGAGGTGGCGAGCTGGCCGTTCTCGTCGTAGACGTACTCCTCCAGGAAGGCGGCGCCGATGCCCTGGGCGATCCCGCCGACGATCTGGCCCTCGAGGAGCTGCGGGTTCATGACCGTGCCGCAGTCGCTGACGGCGACGTACTTCAGGATAGCGACTTGCCCCGTCTCGGCGTCGACCTCGACGATCGGCACGTGACAGGCGTGGGAGACGATCGGGTAGAAGGCGCCGAGATCCTTGCGGTCGTCCGATGGCTTGGTGGTGTAGGGGTGGTCGTAGGTATACGTCGCCGACAGGCCGCTCTCGACGTCCTCGGGCAGGTCGAGCTTGAACATGTGGGCCTTGAGCGCCAGATCCCCGATCGAGAGCGACTTGTCCGGCGCGCCGCGCACGCCGACCTTGCCGTCGGCGAACTCGATGTCCGCGGCGTCGGTCTCCAAGAGGTGGGCGGCGATGCGAGCCATCTTCTCCTTGAGGCGTCCCGAAGCGCCGCGCGTCGCACCGGACAGCATCACCGTCAGGCGGCTGCCGCCCGGCCCGGCCGAGAGCGCGCCGCCCTGCGAGTCGGCGTAGTCGATCACCACCTGGTCGGGGTCGATGCCGAACTCCTCGGCGAGGACCTGGGCGACGACGGTGCCCGGGCTGTTGCCCCAGAACGGGCAGCCGAGGGTGGCGACGACGTTGCCGAAGGCGTCGAAGCTGACCTTGACGCTCTCGGGCGTCGTGGTGAGCGGGAACGGCGGCTTGTCGTACCAGAACCACCACTCGGTGGCGCTGTAGGCGCTGCGCTCCTGGCAGCTCGCCAGCCCGATCCCGATGTAGCGGCCTTGGTCGCGCAGCCGGGCCTGCTCGCGGCGCCACTCATCCATGTTGACGGCGGCGAGCGCCTTGTCGAGGACGCCGGCGTAGTTGCCGCTGTCGTAGATGTTGCCGGTCGGGATCTTGTACGGGAACTCGTCCGGCCGGATGAAGTTCTTGCGGCGGATCTCGGCGCGGTCGATCCCCAGCTCCTCCGCGGCGGCGTCCACCAGGCGCTCGATGGCGAAGTTGCCCGGGTCGGCGCCGGCGCCCCGGAAGAAGCCCTGCTGCACCTTGTTCGTCAGCACAGCCTTGACGCCGTACTCCAGGCTCTTGATCCGGTACGGCCCGGTCGGCTGGGAGAGCGCGTTGCCGTGCTGGCCGGTGGCGAACTGCTGGAAGTAGGCGCCGTAGTCGTCGACGATGTCCAGGCGCAGCCCGAGGAACTCGCCGTCGTTGGCGACCGCCAGCTCGGCCTCGTAGAAGCGATCCGGGCCGACGTTGTCGTTGGCGGCCAGGTTGTCGATCCGGTCCTCCATGAACTTCACCGGTCGGCCGGTCGCCTTGGCGAGCGCCCCGGCCACCAGGAAGCACTTGCTGAGCAGGTGCTTGCTGCCGAAGCTGCCGCCGACCAGGCAGGGGATGATCTTGAGGCGGTTGTTCGGCACCCGCAGCATCTGGGCGAACACCCACGGGATGTAGCTGTACATGTTGGTGTTCGACCAGACGGTCATCATCCCGCTGAAGGGGTCGAAGCTGGCCACTGCGCCGGCCGTCTCGATCGGCTGGGCGCCCATCCGATGCCAGCGGAGCCGGCGCTTGATGACCCGATCGGCGCGCGCGAAGTCGCCCGCGACGTCGCCGAAGGACAGGGTGCGCTCGAACACGACGTTGCTCTCGAGCGTGTCGTGGAGGCGCGGCGCCTCCGGCTTCATCGCCTCGAACGGGTCGTTCAACGGCGGCAGGACCTCATACTCGACGTCGATCCGGGCGCAGGCGTCCTCGGCGGCGTAGCGACTGGTCGCGGCGACGGCCGCCACCGCTTCGCCGCCGAAGCGGACGGTGTCGATCGCGATGGCGTGCTGCTTGACCGGCTCGGCGCAGAACGCCGGCATCGGGTCGACGTACTTGGTCGCGTCCTGGCCGGTCAGCACCGCCACGACGCCGGGCACCTTCAGCGCCTCGCTGGTGTCGATCCGCACGATTCGGGCGTGGGCGTGGGGGCTGCGCAAGACGGCGGCGTGGAGCATGCCGGGCAGCTTCACGTCGTCGATGTAGGTCCCTCGCCCGGCGAGGATCTTCGGGTCTTCGCGGCGCTTGACGCTCGTCCCGACCCAGGTGCGCTTTTCCCGGACCGCCTTGTCCTGGACTACCATCGGTGACTCCTCATTCACTACGGGGTCGGGTGTCAGGCGATGCCGGTCGCGACGGGCATCCCGGTTTCGGCTCCCATCTTCCGCGCCGCCGACTGAACGGCCCGCACGATGTTCTGGTAGCCCGTGCATCGACAGAGGTTGCCGCCGATTGCGTCGCGGATCTCCTCGGTCGTCGGGGCCTTATTCGCCTGGAGCAGCTCGTAGGTCGTCATCACGAAGCCCGGCGTGCAGAAGCCGCATTGGAGCCCGTGCTCCTCCCAAAAGGCCTGCTGGATCGGGTGGAGCGTGCCGTCCGGCGCGGCCAGCGCCTCGACCGTCGTCACCGCGCGTCCGTCGGCCTGGATGGCGAACGTCAGGCACGAGCGGACCGACTCGCCGTCGAGGAGGACGGTGCAGGCGCCGCAGACGCCGTGCTCGCAGCCGACGTGGGTGCCGGTCAGCGCCAGGTCGTCGCGCAGGAAGTCGGAGAGCAGGCGGCGCGGCTCGACCAGCGCCTCGTGCTCGATCCCGTTCACCGTGACCCGGACCTGGACCTTCGGGGACGCGGTCAGCCGCCCCGCCTCGTCCTGGCCGCCCGCCCCGTGGCCCCGCGCCAGCGTGCCGAGCTCGTCCTGGCGGTTCCTACCCCGGCCGTTTCCGTCCTGATTCATGACTCGCTCCTCCCGGCCCGCTCGGCGGCGAGCGCCAGCGCCCGCCGCGTCATGACGACTGCCATCTTGCGCCGATACGCCGCCGACCCGTGGAGGTCGGACGGCGGGTCGACATCCTCGGCCACGCGCTGCGCGGCCGCTTCGAGGGCCTCGCCCTCCGGCTTCTCGTTCTGGAGGGCCGCCTCGACGCCGCCGGCGCGGATCGGCCCCGGCCCGACGCCGCAGAGCGCGACCCGCGCGCGGGTGCAGCGTCCCGCGTCGTCGAGGGTGACGAGGGCGGCGGCGCCGCAGATCGCGAAGTCGCCGTAGCGGCGGGACAGCTCGACGAAGGCCGCGCCGGTCCCCTCCGGTACGCCGGGCACGCGGACCTCGGTCAGCAGCTCATCGGGAGCCAGGGCGGTCGTCAGGTAGCCGGTGAAGAAGTCGGCGGCCGGGATCGCGCGGTCGCCGCCGGGGCCGCGGGCGACGAGCATCGCATCGAGCGCCAGCATGACGGCCGGCAGCTCGGCGGCCGGGTCGGCATGGGCGAGGCTGCCGCCGACAGTACCGCGGTGGCGGATGGTCGGGTGGCCGACGTAGCGGATCGCCTCGGCCAGCAGCGGCAACCGCTCGCGGGCCAACTCGGAGCGCTCGAGGGCGCTCTGGCGGACCAGCGCCCCGATCGAAAGGCCGCCGTCCCAGGCCTCGATGCCGGCCAGCCCGTCGACGCGGCTGACGTCGACGAGCACCGCCGGGGCGGCGAGGCGCAGGTTCATCAGCGGCACCAGGCTCTGCCCGCCGGCGAGCACCTTGGCGTCGTCGCCGCGCTCCGCCAGGCGGGCGATGGCCTCGTCGACCGTCCGCGGGGAGTGAAACGGCCTACTTCTCTGGCTCCTGGCTCCCGTCGTTCTACTCAGGGTGGGCTCCGACCGACTAGACTGCCCCTTCCTCGTGGAGCGCCCTGATCTCGTCCTCTCCGTAGCCCAGCTCGCGGAGGACGGCGTCGGTGTGCTCGCCGAGCAGCGGCGGGGGCAGGCGGACCTCGGCGGGAGTCTCGGACAGGCGCCAGGGGAAGCCGGTCACGCTGATCTCGCCGGCCTTCGGGTGCTGCACCTTCTGCTGCAAGCCGAGGTGCTGGGTCTGCGGGTCGGCGAACACGTCGGCCAGCGTCGAGACCGGACCGCAGGGCACCTCGACGGCCTCGAGCGTCTCGACGACCTCGGCGACCGTCAGCTCCTTCAGCCGCGCCTCGATCCGCTCGACCAGCGGCTCGCGGTTGCTCACCCGGTCGGAGTTCTTCGCGAAGCGCGGGTCGTCGAGTAGGTCCTCCAGCCCGAGCGCCCGGCAGAAGCTCTGCCACATCCGTTCCGTCCCGCAGGCGACGTTGACGAAGCCATCGGACGCCGAGAACGTCTCGTACGGCGCGATGCTCGGGTGCCGGTTGCCGGCCAGGCCCGGCGCGGTGCCGGTCGCGAAGTAGCGGCCGGCCTGGAACGTCAGCAAGGCCACCTGGCCGCCGAGCATCGAGGTGTCGATCCACTGGCCGCGGCCGCTCTTCTCGCGCGCGTAGAGCGCGCTGGCGATCGCGTAGGCGCCGAACATGCCGGCCGCGATGTCGGCAATCGGGATGCCGAACTTGGTCGGCTGGCCGCCCGGCTGGCCGGTCAGGCTCATGCCGCCGCCCATCCCCTGGAGCACCTGGTCGTAGGCCGGCTGCTGCGCCCGCGGGCCGGTCTGCCCGAAGCCGGAGATCGAGCAGTAGATCAGGCGCGGATTGATCGCCCGGGCCTGCTCGTAGCCGAAGCCGAGGCGGCCCATCGCGCCGGGCCGCATGTTCTCGACCAGCACGTCGCAGCGCTCGACGAGGCGCCGCAACACCTCCCGGCTTCGCGCGTTCTTGAGGTTCAGGGTGATGCTCTGCTTGTTGCGGCTGATGCTCATGAAGTAAGTGCTCTCCCCCTCGACGAAGGGGGGACCCCAGCCGCGGGCCTCGTCGCCGTTACCGGGCAGCTCGACCTTGACGACCTCGGCGCCCATGTCGCCGAGCATCAGGGTGCAGTACGGGCCGGCCAGGGCGCGGGTGAGGTCGAGGACGCGGACGCCGTGCAGCGGTCCAGGCATCGAACGCTCCAGATAAGGCAGGTCGCGGACGCCCGAGAGGATACGCAGTTGTGACGGCCCGGTCAATTGAAGGGGCCGTCCGGGGCTGGTAGGATGCCGGAGCCGCGCGCCATTCGGTCAAGCCGGGGGGTCCCGTGTCCGACGAGCTCCAGGTCATCGCCCAGGAAGTCCGCGCCTGCACCAAGTGTCGGCTGTACCAGGGCACGCGGAACGGCGTGCCCGGCGAGGGGAACCCGAACGCGGAGATCCTGTTCGTCGGCGAGGGGCCCGGCGGCACCGAGGACGCCCAGGGGCGCCCGTTCGTCGGCGCGGCGGGCCGGCTGCTGACCCAGATGATCGAGCGGGCCGGCCTGAAGCGCGAGGACGTGTTCATCACGAACATCGTCAAGCACCGCCCGCCCGGCAACCGCGACCCGCTGCCGGACGAGAAGGAGGCCTGCTGGGAGTACCTCGAGCGCCAGATTGCGCTGATCAAGCCGATCCTGATCGTCACGCTCGGGCGCCACTCGATGATGACGTTCTTCGGGCCGGCCGCGAAGATCAGCCAGGTCCACGGCTCGCTGAAGCCCTGGCGCGACATCATGGCGTACGCCTGCTTCCACCCGGCCGCGGCGCTCCACCAGCCGCGCTTCATGGAGGCGCTCGCGTCGGACTTCGACGGGCTGCCGAAGGCGCTCGAGCAGGCCCGCAAGCGAGCGGCAGCCCGGGCGGCCGCGGCTCCGGCCGCCGACGTGGCCGCGGACGACGACGAGCCCGGCCAGTTGAGCCTCTTCTAGCCGATGGCGACCCGACAGGCGAAGAGCATGTCTCGCCGGCGCCCGACCCCGCGCGGCGTCGGCGGACCGAGCATCTGGTCCCGACTCGGCGCCCAGCGCCGCCTCCTGGCGGACGTCGCGGCGGTCGGTAGCATCATCCTCGGCGTCATCTGCGGCCTGGCGCTGGCGTTCCCGTCCGGCCACCTGACCGGCCCCCTGCGCTGGGGCATGTCGTCCGCGCTCGGCTGGACGGCGTTCGTGATCCCGGCCTGGCTCATCGGACTGGGCCTGCTGCGGCTTGCGCTCGGCCTGCGGACCGAGGCGCCGCTGCCGGCCGCGCGGCTCGTCGGCGCCCTGCTGGCGACGCTCGCGCTACCGGCGCTCGTCCACCTGCTGCCGGTTGGCGAGCCGGATCCCGTCAAGCGGGCGTTCGAGCTGCAAGCCGGCGGCGGCGCCTTCGGCCTGTTCCTCTCCGAGGGACTGATCGAGGCGCTCGGCGAGGCGGCGGCCGCGGTCCTGCTGTCCGGGGCGCTCGGCCTCGGCCTGCTGCTGCTGTTCGACCTGACCCTCGCCCAGCTCGCGCTCGCCCTCGGCGCCCTCACGCTGGCGACCGGGCGGTTGGTGCTCGCCGGCGCGCACGTCGCGAAGACCCAGATCGCGGCGCCCCGGCTGCGGGTGAACATCGCCGCCGCGGGCGCGTCGCGGAGCAAGCCCCTGGCCGACACGCTCGCCAAGGCCGGCACGCTCGCCAAGGAGGTGGTCAAGCGCCCGCGATCGACTGCCCGGCCGGCCCAGGCCGAACTGGTGGACCCGGCCGGGCCACCTCCCCCGGCCGCCCCCGGCCAGGTCGCCTGGAGGCTGCCGGCGGTCGCGCTGTTCAAGCAGGCGGCCCGCGTCGAGTTGAGCGAGGCGGACGTGCGCAACCAGGCCCGCGTCATCGAGGAGACGCTCGCCAGCTTCAACATTCAGGCCCGCGTCGCGGAGGTGACGTCCGGCCCGACGATCACCCAGTTCGGCATCGAGCCGGGGCCGGGCGTCGCGGTCAATCGGATCATGGCTCGCTCGAATGACCTCGCGCTGCGGCTCGGGGCGACCTCGATCCGCCTGGAGGCGCCGGTCCCCGGGCGGCGCGTCATCGGCGTCGAGGTGCCGAACCTCGCCGGCCAGATGGTGAGCCTGCGCGAGCTGCTCGAGTCGGACGCCTGGGAGAAGATCCGCTCGAAGCTGCGGTTGGCGCTCGGCCGCGACGTCAGTGGCAACGCCGTCGTCGCCGACCTGGCCAAGATGCCGCACGTGCTGATCGCCGGCGCGACCGGCAGTGGCAAGTCGGTCTGCATCAACACGATCGTGGCCTCGCTGATCTACCAGTCGACCCCGGACGAGCTGCAGTTCGTGATGATCGACCCGAAGATGGTCGAGCTGGTCGGCTTCAACGGCATCCCGCACCTGCGGATGCCGGTGGTGACCGACATGGACCGGGTCGTCGGCACCCTGAAGTGGGTCGTCAAGGAGATGGAGCGCCGCTACACCCTCTTCGCGTCGCTCCAGGCCCGCAACCTCGAGGCGTTCAACAAGAAGATGGACGCCACCAACCAGAAGCGGATGCCGTTCCTCGTGGTCGTCATCGACGAGCTGGCCGACATGATGATGACCGCCGGCGACGAGGTCGAGCGGCTGATCTGCCGACTCGCCCAGCTCGCGCGGGCGACCGGCATCCACCTGGTCGTGGCCACCCAGCGACCGTCGGTCGACGTCATCACCGGCCTGATCAAGGCGAACATGCCGACCCGCATCTCGTTCGCGGTCAGCTCGCACATCGACTCGCGGACGATCCTCGACACGGCCGGCGCCGAGAAGCTGCTCGGGCGGGGCGACATGCTGTACCTTCCCCAGGACTCCGGCAAGCCGGTCCGGCTGCAAGGCGCGTACGTGTCCGACGACGAGATGGGCGCGCTGGTCGAGTTCTGGAAGCGGCTCGGCAGCCCCCAGTACACCGAGGAGGACGTGCGCGAGGTCGAGGCGCTCGGCAGCAAGGACGACGACGACGGCGACGAGCTGTACGAGAAGGCGGTCCAGGTGGCCGAGCAGTATCGCCGCGTGTCGACCTCGCTGCTCCAGCGTCGGCTAGGGATCGGCTACCCGCGCGCGGCCCGCCTGATGGACCTGCTCGAGGAGCGCGGCGTCGTCGGCCCGTCCGATGACGGCAAGTCCCGCGAGGTGATCGACCGCGAGGCACTCACGATCGACTAGTACTACTCCGTCAGGTGTGACGCGGCTGTGACACCGGGATGCTTCGGCTGCCCGAGCTTATCGCCAACGAGAGGGCGCCCGCAGGCCGAACAGCGTCCCGGATGCTCATTTTGCACTGTATGG
>JALYGH010000504.1 GCA_030777205.1 Chloroflexota bacterium | reverse complement strand
GTCAGGGCACGGGACGCTCACGGCGCCACCATGATCGAGCGGAGGTAGCCGATCGGGACACGCCGGCGGGCCTGGATGGCGCGGCGCTGGTCCAGTAGGCGCGGCAGCTCGCGGAGGCCATCCCATTGGCCGCGCAGCGTCGCGCGGGCAGCCGGCTCGCGGACGTGGCGCAGCGCGTCGAGCGCCCGCCGGAGCTGGGCCAGGACGATGCGTGGCCAGGCCGATCGCAGGAGCGGCCCGGGCATGTCCTTCGCGATCACTCGCAGGAAGTTGCGGCCGCAGTAGTAGCTGGCGAGCGGCCCGCCGCCGCTCGCGCTCAGCATGTGGTAGACGACCGCCGTGGGCACGTAGATGCAGCGGTAGCCGAGGAGCTGGCCCCGAAACGCTAGGTCAACGTCCTCGCAGTACATGAAGAACGCCTCGTCGAACAGCCCGACATCTTCCAGCATCGCGCGGCGGTACGCCGCCGCGCCGGCGCAGGCGCCGAAGACCAGCTCCGGCTCGGCGTAGCGGCCATTGTCCGCCTCCCAGACGCCGCGGTTGCCGGGGATGCCGTCCAGGCGGTAGAAGTCGCCGGCCGAGTGGATCGTGTCCCGGCGATCGAACAGCAGCATCTTCGAGGCGGCCGAGCCGGCCTCCGGATGGGTGGCAAGTGCTCGGTGCAGCTCTTCGAGCCAGCGAGGGTCGGCCTCGGTGTCGTTGTTTAGCGTCGCGACGATCGGGGCAGCGGTGGCCCGGATGCCGAGGTTGGTGCCGCCGGCCAGCCCGAGGTTCTCCCAGAGCGCGATCACCCGGACCTCGGGGTAGTCGCGGGCCAGGAGCGCGAGCGAGTCGTCGCTGGAGCCGTTGTCCACGACAACCGTCTCGAAGTCGCGCCAGGTCTGCCGCCGCAGCGCGTCGAGGCAGCCGGGCAGGAGGGGGGCGCCGTTCCAGTTGGCGATGATGACGGAGATCTCGGGCATCCGGGCAGGCGAATCGTTCGACTCGCGCGGCGGATTATACGTCCGGCCATGCGCGGCCGGCGCCCGGTTCCCCCAATCGCGCACCATTCTCGGACTCGGTACACTTCGGACGGGAGCAGGAGGTGGACACGCATGCCAGTGGAGCACGGACCGCCGACCACGGGCACGCCACCGCGCCCGCCCGTCCTGGGGATGGTGGCGAGGACCGGTCGGGCGGCTCGCCGGCCCGGCGCGGGTGCGACGTGAGTCGCGACATCCTGTTCCTCGAGCCGACGCCGGCCGATGCTCGGATCGGCTACGGCCCGGATCCGCTCCAGTTCGGCGACCTCCGCGTCCCCGCCGACCCGGGCCTGCATCCGGTCGTCGTCGTGGTGCACGGGGGGTTCTGGCGCGCCCAGTACGACCTGGCGCACGTCAGCCACCTCTGCACCGACCTCACCGCGCGCGGCGTGGCCACCTGGAGCCTGGAGTACCGCCGACTCGGCCAGCCGTTCGGCGGCTGGCCCGGCACCTTCCACGACGTCGCGCTCGGGGCCGACGCCCTCCGCGACATCGCCCCCGCCTACGACCTCGACCTCACCCGCGTGGCGACCGTCGGGCACTCGGCCGGCGGGCAGCTCGCGCTGTGGCTCGCCGGTCGCCATCGGTTGCCACCGGCTAGCCCGCTCGCCAGCCCATCGCCGCTCCCGATCCGCTGGGCCGTCGCGCTCGCCGGCGTCGTCGACTTGCGGCTGGCCTGGGAGCTGAACCTGGGTGACGGGGTCGTGCCCCACTTTATGGGGGGGCCGCCGAGCGCCGTCCCGGAGCGCTACGCGGCCGGCTCGCCGATCGAGCTGCTGCCGCTTGGCGTGCGCCAGACGCTCGTCCACGGCACCGACGACGCGGCGGTGCCGATCGAGCTGAGCGATCGGTATGTCGAGCGGGCCGCCGAGCTGGGTGATCCGGCGACGCTGGTGGCGCTGGAGGGCGCCGGGCACTTCGAGGTGATCGACCCCCGTGCCGACGAGTGGGAGGCCGTGGCGGCCACGGTGCTGGCGCCGCTCCGCCCGGCCGAGCAGGATGTGTGATGAGCGACCCGGCTGACCGGCACCGGCCCGCCGACGGCGACGCCCCCGCGCTCGCCGCGGCCGACGTGACGTACGCCCGCTACCTCGAACTCGATCGTATCCTCGGTGCCCAGCACCCGATCGGGCCCCCGTCGCTCGGCGCCGGCGTCCAGGCCGCCGAGCATTTCTTCATCGTCGTCCACCAGGCCTTCGAATTGTGGTTCAAGCAGGAGTTGCTCGACCTCGCCTGCGCGGAGCGGGCGCTCCTTCCGCCGAACCCGGACGCCGAGCTGGCGCTCGACCACCTCCAGCGCGTCGCCGCGATCCACCGCCTGCTCGTCCAGCAGATGATCCTGTTCGACCACCTCTCGCCGCGCAGCTTCCTGGCGTTCCGCCCGTACCTCGGGCAGGCGAGCGGCTCGGAGTCGGCCAATTTCACGCCGTCGAGCGGGCGCTCGGGCTTTTCGGGCGGGGCCGCAGCGACCTGTACGAAGCGTTCCGTGGAGCGCTGGAGCGGGCCGGCCTGACGCTGGAGGAGGTGTACCGGAACCCCTCAGACGCCGGGGTGCTCTATCGGGTGGCCGAGGCGCTCGTCGACATCTCGGAGGGTTTCTGGCTGCTGACCGCCGCCCACGTGCGGATCGCCGAGCGGACGATCGGCCAGCGGCCGGGGACGGGCGGCTCGGCCGGCGTGGCCTATCTCGCTCAGGCTCTCGAGCGCAAGGCCTTCCCCGAGCTCTGGGACGTCCGCACCCGGCTCTAAACCAGACCCTGGCCATCCTGGGCGAAGGCGCGGACGGCGCACGCCGAGATGTTGGTGTGCCGACCGAAGCGGGCGCGAGAGAGCGCAGTCCCCGTCCCCAGGGACCGGGCGCGTTCGTCGCGGACGTGTGAGGTCGGTCGTTCAGCCGGGGATGAAGCTCAGCCGCACCTTCCGCACCGGATTGTCGCGGTTGGTGTCGACCAGGACGATGTGCTGCCAGGTCCCGAGGGCCGGCCGGCCGCCGAGCACGGGCAGGACGAGCGTCGGGCTGATGAACACGGGCAGGACGTGGTCGGCGCCGTGGCCGGGCGAGCCGTGGCGGTGGACCCAGCGGTCGTCGCGCGGCAGCAGGCGGCCGAGCGCTTCCTCGAGGTCGGCCTCCGAGCCGGCGCCCAACTCGATGAGTGCCAGTCCGACGGTAGCGTGCGGCGCGAAGACGTTGACCAGCCCGTCGCCGAGCGGGCGGCAGAAGTCGGCGACGGCTTGCGTCAGGTCGACGTACCAGTGGGCGCGCGTGTCGATGGTTAGCTCGGTCGTTCGCATGGCGTCATCGTAGCGGGTAGACGCGTGTGGCGTTCGAGATGCACGAGTACTATCGCCTGAGTACCAGCGGTGTCATCCCGAGCGCAGCGAGGG
>JALYGH010000503.1 GCA_030777205.1 Chloroflexota bacterium | reverse complement strand
TCGTGCCGCCTCGGCCGTGGCACGCGCGTGCCAAAACTCCCCTCCCGCCCCCTCCCCGCGCTTGCCTCTCCGAGGGCGCCCGTTGAGAAAGAGCCACATCAGCCTCGTAGGGGTTAAATCGCAAGCTTAGGTCCTGGGCGACGGGCCACCTCGCGCCTCCGTTCCCGCTGTAATGACGCTGTGCGCCCACCGGCCGGTTTGCATGGTTCTGTCACGTCGCGGTAACGGATCTGTACGCCGGCCTCGCGTACCGTTGGCGCGGCGCGGGAGGGGAGGAGGCTACGACGACGTACCTGCCCCCCTTCAGCCCCGCGATCCCGTTCTCTTGGCCGGACTCACTCGAGTTCTGGGCGCGATTGACGCCGGCTGACGTTCACCCATCCACTCCGATAAGGAAACGCTCATGTCTTGGTCCGAACGGTGCAACGCTTCGGCCGTCCTGTCTCGCTCCGTGGTGCGGCGCCTCGGTGCCGTCGTCGCGGCCGCCGTCCTGCTGAGTGGGAATTCTGGCTCGGCTCAGGCCGGCCCCGAGCTGGCGGTCGTTCTGAGCGAGGACATGGGCAAAACGGGCGACCGCCTGGAGATCTTCGTCACCTCCAGCGTCACCCTCAAAGACCCGCCCTTCGTCACCGTCTCCGGCCCGTGCGTCCCGACGAGCAGCGTGGACATGGAGCCGTCCGGCCCCGGGGCCAGCTACACCGGCACCTACACCGTACCGTCCGGGAGTGGCGACTGCACCGCGACGGTGACCGCGAGCGGGACGGACCTGACCGGTGTCAGTGAAAGCGGATCAGCCGCGTTCAGGGTCGATCGCACCCCGCTCGTCGGGACGGTCACCTTCACGGGCACGATTGGGGCGAATGACTGGCACACCTCGGACGTGGGCGTGACGGCCTCGGCGACCGATAGCTGGACCGGGATCGCCGCGATCTACGCCAGCGTGGACGACCTGACCTGCTCGCCGACCTCGCTGGCGACCTGCTACCGGTACCCCGGCCCCAACCCGGTCACCTTCACGATCAGCGCCGACGGGGCCCACACCGTCTACGCCTTCAGTCAGGACGGCGCCGGCAACTTCGAGGCTCAGCAGCAGCGGACGCTCAAGATCGACCGCGCCGCGCCGACGACCACCGCCGCGCTGAGCGGCACGCTCGGCGACAACGGGTGGTACACCTCCCCGGTCTCGGTGATGCTGTCCGCGACGGACAACTTCTCCGGCGTCGAGCGCACCTACTATGACGTCGATGACGCGGCCTGCAGCCCGACCACGCTCGGCTCCTGCGCCATCTACGGCGACCCGTTCTCGATCGACGCCGACGGTCGCCACGTCCTGGCATTCATGAGCGCGGACCGGGCCGGTAACGTCGGGGCGCAGCAGGCCCGCGAGGTGCGGGTGGACCGCACGCCGCCGAGCGCACCGAGCGGGCTGCAGGCCACCCCGGGGGTGTCGAGCGGCACGGTCGACCTCCGCTGGACGGCGGCCACGGATGCCACCTCCGGCCTGGTCGGCAATGTGGTGCGCTCGACGCTCAAGACGTCCAAGACGTGCCCGTCCGAGCGGTCCGCCTACGGTGCGGCGACGAGCGTCGGGGCGGTCAACGCGACGACCATCTCCGGGCTGGCGGCGGGCAAGGAGTACTGCTTCGTGGTCGAGGCGGTGGACGCGGCCGGCCACCATGGCAGCCTGAGCGCCGCGGCGAGCGCCAAGGCGAAGCGCTAGCAGCGAGGACGTCGCGGCCCGCGGACGCCGGAGCGGCTGGGCCCGGTGTCGGCATTCGCCGACACCTACGACACCGACAAGCTGCTCGACCTCTGAACGAGGGGGCAGGGGCCGGGGGCGGGCGAGGATCGCAAGCCCCCGGCCCTCTCCGGGCTACTTCGCCAATCGCAGGGCCACGCTGTACGGGCCGATCGCGCCGGACCAGAAGTGCTGCACCTTCAGCGAGTAGGCACCCGGCTCCAGCCGCGCCGCGATGCGCGCGTTCTTGCCTCGGCCGCTATCGTCGTCCCAGGCGACGCGCCGCCCGTCGTCATCCGGCCCGTGCAGCGCCATGACCACGTCGGTCGGACCTGACGTCTCGACGACGTACCGACCGGCCGCCTGGATCCGGAAGCGGTACGTGTCGACCTCGCCCGGCCGCCCGATCGTCGCCTCGACCGGCGCCCCGTCCACCTCGAGCGTCGCGCCGTCGACCGGGCGCCGGTAGAGCGTCCCCATGAACGCCTTGTCGGTCGGCGACAGCTCTCGGTTCCAGCCGACCGCGAAGTCCCCGATCGTCAGCTCCTCGGAGATCGGGTAGAGCATGATCGACTGCCGATCGAACTCGGAGAACTGGGTCACCGTGCGGCTGTAGGTCTGGAACAGGTTGACGTCCACCTGCTGCGGCGACCAGTAGTTCGGCGGGCCGGCGTAGTAGCGGTAGACGGCCGGCTTGTCCCAGGGGATGCCGCCCTCCGGGTGCTGGTGCTCGTGGATGCAGCCGAGCGCGTGCCCGAACTCGTGCAGCACGACCCGCTCCACCTCGTCGTCGCTCGACGACGGCGTCAACCACCCGTAGTTCATCGTCGCCTGGTCCGCCGGGATACCGAGCGCGTCCATCCCGAGGTACGACCACGAGCCCTGCTCGCGGAACGAGATGCGGATGTCGGCGCTGGCGTGATTGCCGAAGTCGAAGGTGATGTTGGCGAAGTCGCTCCACCGGCGCGCCACGTCCCGGACGCGCGCCTGCACGGACGGGTCGCCGTCCATGAACCGCACCCGCAGCCGCCGCCCGCTCTGCCACTTCTTCCCGATCAGCGCTGCCAGCTCCTGCCGGGTTGGGGTCGTGCCCGGGGGCAGCCGGAAGTCGGGCATGTTCTCCGGCGCCTCGGCGATCGCCTGCTGGGCGGCGTAGACGCGCACCTGAGGCGGGAGGATGCGGTTGATGCAGGCCCGAATCGGCCCCAGGTTCGCCGTCCTTCCATCGCCGGTGATTACGCGAGCTTCCACGGCCATGTCGTCCCTCCCGCTCTCGCTATGCCCCTCGTGCCTCGCGACATTCGATTGGGGCACGCCCTGCCGCTCCTCGGCGAGCCCGCCCCCCGCTACTCGGGCCGCCTACGACGGGTTGTCGGGCGGCGTCAGCTTCCGCACCGGCAGCTCCTCCACGTTCAGCGACGGCTCCGATTCGTCGCCGAGCCCTCGCTCCGCGTCCCGCTGATCGACGCTCTTCACCGAGCGGAGACGGTCGGCGCCTGCGAGGGTCGCGCGCGACTCGTCGTACAGGTCGAACCAGGGCAGGCCGTACTGTGCGTAGGTGGCCGCACTGATCGGCGTCGGCGGCGGCTCCCGCCCGGTCAGCGCCCGGTACCACTCGCTGTTGAGGATGTGGACCACGACGCCGCCCCGCTCGTTCGGGTCCCAGGTGTCGATGCCGTACTCGTCCGGGTAGATCTTCTGGCGCATCACGCCGCCGGCCCCGAGCCCCATCGCCGGACCGGCCGGCGCCGCCATCATCGGTCCGAAGTCCGGGGCCGGCGGCGGCTGATCCGGGAAGCGGCCCGGCTTCGGCTCGAAGACCAGGAGCTGGATGCCGCCGACCGTCTCGGCCCCGGTCACCTGCGCCTCGACCGCATAGCCGGCGCCGAGCGGCATCGCCACGAACTGCCGGATCCTACCGTCGCCGACGTTGATCCCGTCGAGCCAGGGCTGGTCCGGGCAAACCAGGTAGTCCTGCGGATCGGCGTGCAGCTCGTCGTCCCACGGGCCACCGGACACGGCGTTCACCCCGCCGATCCCCACCTTGACCGCGTTCGGCTTCCACGTCGCCCCATCGAAGCCGAGCCAGAGCGCCTCGCGCTGGTACATCGGCAGAAATAGGTCGTCGCGGCCCCAGTCAGCCGGCAGCCGCTCGGCGTAGTCTGCGACTCGCAGCAGCGGGAACCGCCCGAGGCCGGGCGGCAGCGGATACTCGCGACCGTCGTCCGGGATCCGCAATGTCCGCTGGAACGACGCCGTGAAGCGCTCCCCGACCATCACCGCGTCATCCCGCACGCGGACCGGTAGCATCACGGCCCCCCGTGGCCCCTCGATGGAGGTCTAGAACGTGATAGCAACCTGCTCGTCGACGTGGTTCAGCGACACGGTGACGACGATCTGCTCCGGCGACCGGTTGGGGTCGAACGTATCGCCCTCCCGGCGTATCTCGACCGTCAATCGGTTGTTGTCCTCCGTCTGGTCGGAGCCCGAAGTCGCGAGCCCTCTCGGCATCGGCCGACTGACCTTGACCGACAGCGTCTGCCTCGTATTCGCCGACGTGTCGGGCATCCGCGGGGCCGCCATCAGGGTTGCTTCGCCGTCACCCCGCGATGGTGGACGGGGAGTGGCCTCAACTTCACCCGTGATGGCGGCGTACGGGTCGGCCGCGGGCGGCTCGGCGCCCCACACATCTGCGAACGAGCGCCCCATGCCTATCGGCGGCTCGGGTGTGCGTCGCAGTTCGGTCGCCTGCTCAGCACGATCGGTCATCGCGCCCTCCTCCTCTCCGCCGAGCCGGGGCGATGCAGCGGCTTCGCCCCGGCAATCGCCGT
>JALYGH010000502.1 GCA_030777205.1 Chloroflexota bacterium | reverse complement strand
CCGGGGGCCTGGCCACGGTGGGGCTGCGGGTTCCCGCCCAGGCCCTGGCCCTCGAGCTGCTCGCCGCCTTCGGGGACGGAGTGGCCGCCCCGTCGGCCAACCGGTTCGGGAGGGTGAGTCCCACCCGGGCCGACCACGTCCGCGCCGACCTCGGCGAGCGCCAGCGCGATCGCCCGCCCGATCCCGCGCGGCGCGCCCGTCACGAGCGCCCGCCGCCCGTCCAGCCTGAACTGCTCCATCACGCCCATCTAGTGCCCCCGTCGAAGAGTAGCTGCCCGCGCGTCGTCCCATCAGGTGGGCGGCTCCGTCCACGGCCTCGCGGACTGAGCGGCCCGCCCACGCGGGAGTGTACCCGGCAGACCGGCCGAGCGTGCCGCCGCGCACGGGAGCTGGGCGACCGTTCATCAGGAAGCAGTGGCGGCACGCCGCGTGCAATCCGGTCCTCCGCCATCTTCGCGCCCAGAGGACGACGCCATGGCTGGATTGAGCGCTCGAAACGTGCTGCTGGCGGCCGGTCTCGGCCTCGCCGGCTCCGAGGTCTATCGTCGCCTGAACCTTGCCGACCTGCACGGACAAGTCGCGCTCGTCACCGGCGGGTCGCGCGGGCTCGGGCTGCTCATCGCCCGCGAGCTGGCGCGCGAAGGCTGCCGCGTCGCCATCTGCGCCCGCGACGAGGCCGAGCTCGAGCGCGCCCGGGCCGACCTCGAAGGGCGCGGCGCCGAGGTGATGACCGTTGTCTGTGACGTCGCCGACCGGGCCCGCGTCGAGGAGATGGTCGGCGCGATCACGGCCCGCTTCGGCCGCCTCGACATCCTGGTCAACAACGCCGGCATCATCCAGATCGGTCCGATTCACAACATGGCGATCGAAGACTTCGAAGAAGCGATGGACGTCATGTTCTGGGGCACCGTCTACCCGACCCTGGCCGTGTTGCCTCAAATGCGCGCGCGCCGGAGCGGGCGGATCGTCAACGTGACGTCGATCGGCGGCAAGATCAGCGTACCTCACCTGCTGCCGTACTCCTGCGCGAAGTTCGCCGCTACGGCCTTCTCGGAGGGGCTGAGCGCCGAGCTGTCCCGCGATGGGATCGTCGTGACGACGATCTGCCCCGGCCTGATGCGGACCGGCTCGTTCCTCCAGGCGTTCGCGAAGGGCAATCAGGAGGCGGAATTCGCCTGGTTCGCCCTGAGCGACAACCTCCCGATCATCTCGATGGACGCCGAGCGCGCCGCTCGCCAGATCGTCCAGTCCACTCGGCGGGGCGACCGCGTGCGTGTGCTGACCATCCCGGCCGACCTCGGGGCCCGATTCCACGGGTTGTTCCCCGGCGTGACGACGGCGCTGCTGAGCATGGTGAACCAGGTCCTGCCGGGCCCGACCGATGACCTGCGCGCCCGCGCCCGTGGCCTCGAGGTCCAGGAGCGGATGGACTCCAACCTGCTTCGCAAGGCGACGGCGATGGGGCAGGACGCGGCCCGCCGCTTCAACGAGTTGTCCGAACCGCGCCCGCAGCGTCCCGAGGTGACCCGCGACAGATCCGCGTCCGCCTCGGCGGCACCGGGGACAACCGCCCCGACTCGCTGACGGGCGGCGTGCCCGCTCCTGGATGCGCGCCCGTACAACCCATGCCAGGATTCTGCATGGCGCTCGGCTTGACCACGGCCCCGGCCCGGCCGTACCGTCCTCGACACGATCTTCGGGGAGGGCGCGGTGCGCGGGTACGGTAGACGGGAACGCCACAGAGTCGGCGCGCGGCGCCTCGCCCTTGCCGCCACGCTCGCGCTGGCTAGCTTGGTCGTGCTGCCGTTCGGCGGCGCCGCGCACACCTGCGTCCCGGATGCCGAGGTCGGGGTCGGGGGCCGGCTGCTGCTGCCGCGGGCGAGCGGCCTGGCCCTCATGAGCCTGCCCGACCGCGACGTGCGCCCCGTGCCCATCCTTCCGGCGCGGGGCGTCACCACGGCCGTCGCCAGCACGCGGGACGGCGGGCTGCTGGCCGTCTCGCGCTTCTGGCGCCCCCCGCATCATCAGATCGGCGGCCAGGATATCTTGATCGTTGGCGCCGACGGCGGCGAGCCGATCGCGACGCTCGAGCGTGGCCGCCCCGGCGAGGAGCTCGGCTCGCCGTCCTGGTTGCCGGACGGCTCGCTCGTGTACGAGCGGCGGGACGTCGGCAGGGCCGCGATGATGCGCGTAGAGCGGCGGGCCCTCGGCGACACGGACGGCACGATCCTGGCGGACGGCGCCCGGTCGCCGGCCGTCTCGCCGGACGGCGCGCGACTGGCGTTCGTGCGTAGCGAGCAGGTTGATCGCCTCATCGTGCGCGACCTGGCCGGCGGTGATGAGCGCGTCCTCGTCGACGAACCGTCGCTGGTGAGCCTGGCCTTCCCGCGCTTCTCGCCGGATGGCACCTGGATCGCCTTCTCCGCCGTCGCCGATCCGGCGCTCGGCGCCTCACCGCTCGAGCCGCTCGCCTTCGTCGGCACGTCGACCTCGCCCCGGCGGTCCGCGACGTCCGCCCTCGGCGCCCGCACCGCCCATGCCCACGGCCTGCCCTGGGACATCTTCGCCGTTCGCGCGGACGGCTCCGAATGGCGGCGCATCACCTACTTCTACGACGACGACCCGGCTGTCGCGTGGTCGCCGGATGGCCGCTGGCTCGTCACCTTCTCCGGCGAGGCGCTGCACGTCGTCGCCGCCGACGGCGCCGCAGACTACTGCCTCGCCGGAGAAGGCGGCTACGGAGCCCTGGAGTGGCTCCCCTGACGAGAGGGTAGAGGGTAGTAGGCGAGAGTAGAGCCAAGATCGCCCCGCTACCTTCTACCCTCTACCTACTTCGTCAAGTTGTAGACCTGGCTGCGGACGACGTCCGTGATCGGGATCGAGACGCCGAGCTGACCCATCGCCTGCTCTACGTCCGCGATCGATGTTTGGCCGGCCGGCACCTGGGCACGGTGGTGGTGCGGGACCAGGTTCCTGAGGTTGGGGTTGTTGGTCGTCATCAACCTGATCGACATGGCGACGTCCAACGGGTCGTGCTGCCCGCCCATGTGGAAGATCATGAGGTCCGGCTTGTACATCTCGGCCCACAGCGCCATATCCACCGTCGCGGCCGAGCTGCCCTGGAAGTAGATCGTGTAGCCGTTCTCGAACGTGATCATGTAGCTCCCGGCAATCCCGCCGTACGGGTTCGCCATCGTGGGCTGGGGGAGCTCCGAGCCGTGGATCGAGTTGAGCATCCGGACCGTGATCCCGTCGAGCCTGAGGACGTTGCCGGGCTGGGCGAAGCGCTGCGGGATCTGGGCCTGGGGCACGCCCTGCTCGATCAACCAGCCGTTCACACCCCCGCCCGCCGCAAAGACCATCGCGCCGGTCCTCTGGGCGATCTCGGCCGTGTCGCCGACCTCGTCGCGGTGGCCGTCGGCGGCGAGGATCAGGTCGGCATGCATGATGTCGTCGAGGCTGACCGCCGCGTCGGGGTTGCCGGTGATGAACGGGTTCAGGAGGATGACCTTGCCGTTCGGCGAGGTCAGCCGGAAGTGCGACCAGCCCCACCATTCGAGGGTGACGGCGTTCTCCTGCGCCTGGACCGGCATGGGCTGGCCGAGGCCGAAGGTGGCCGCGAGTGCCAGCATCAGTGCCAGCGCGACGGTGACGAGCTGGACGCTGCGTCGTGGACCCTGCATCGGTGATCCTCCCGAGAACGTGCTCGCGACGGCCGGGCGTCGGCGCCGCGACGCCATCGTAGCGGCGGATCGCCCGGCCCGCAACTGTCTGGCGCTACCTGCGCCGCGCCGGCGCCACGGCCCGGGCGAGTAGATTACGTCTCGGGATCGACGGCGGATCTCACCGCGACCGAGGTCGACGGCGTGGAGGTTGCCACGACGTTGGCTCGTGCGACCGATGCGGCGGCAATGCCGACCCCGCCACCTGCGCGATGCCGCTCGCCCCATGAGGCTGCCAAAGGTTCCGGCTGGCCAATATCCTCGGGCTGCGCCCGATCGGTGTGACTGCCGAAGTCCTCCACGGTATGCGCCGGCCCTGGTGGGCGGCGGTGTGAGTCGCCCCCGCCCAACAACCTGCGCAGCGCATGGAGCCGGGGTCGGCAGTCGGCATGCCACGCGCGGAGAACGCCACCACGGTTCGAGCGTGGCGCGAAGCGGACCGACTGGCGGCCCCACTCGCCGCCCAGCATCCTCTTGGCCGGCGGCCATCCTTCGTCGCGGAATCACGCGGCCCGCTCGGCGGTTACACTAACAGGCCTCATGACGACTCCTACGACGACGGACGCAGACGCGCATCTCGGCGGGGCGGCCGGTGCGGCATCGCCCCCCACGCAGCCAGGCCCCGCCAACGGGCAGGTCCATGCGGAGGACGATACGTCGCGCGGGAACCGCCGCCTGATCACCATCGGGCTCGTGCTCGGGATGGCGGTCGTCGCTCTCGAGACGACGGTCGTCACGACGGCCCTCCCGACGATCGTTGGTGAGTTCGGCCGCCTGGACCTGTACCCCTGGGCGTTCTCGGCGTACTTGCTGACCTCCACCGTCACCGTCCCGCTCTACGGCAAGCTGGCCGACATTTTCGGGCGGAAGCGCGTGTTCGCGTACGGGATGGTGCTCTTCCTGCTCGGCTCGATCCTCTGCGGGCTCGCCAGCGGCATGGGCGAGCTGATCCTGTACCGCGCCCTCCAGGGGCTCGGCGCCGGCGCCGTCATGCCGACGGTCTTCACCCTCGTCGCCGACGTCTACCGCCTCGAGGAGCGCGCCAAGGTCCAGGGTGCGTTCAGCGGACTCTGGGGCATCACCAGCCTGGCCGGACCGGCGGCCGGCGCGTGGCTGACCGTCACCTGGTCCTGGCGGGCGGTCTTCTTCGTTTGCGTCCCGTTCGGCGTGCTCGCCGGGCTCGTCCTCTGGCGCTGCTACCATGAGCGCGTCGAGCGTCGCGAGGTGGCGCTCGACATTCTCGGCTCGGGGCTGCTGATCGCCGGCCTGACGATCCTGCTGCTGGCGCTGACCCAGGGCGGAGTCGCCTTCGGCTGGGCGTCGCCCGAGCTCCTCGGGCTGCTGGTCGTCAGCCTCGCGCTCTTGGTCGGCTTCGTCCTCGCCGAGCGCCGGGCCGCCGACCCGGTCCTGCCGCTCTCCCTCTTCGGCCTGCGGATCATGACCGTCTCCTCGGTCTGCAACTTCCTGTGCGGGGCGATCCTGTTCGGCGTCACCTCGTACGTGCCGCTGTACGTCCAGGCCGTGCGCGGCGAGGGCGCGGCCGGGGCCGGCGTGGCGCTGACCCCGATGCTCGTCGCCTGGGCCGCGACCGGCTTCTTCTCGCCGCGCCTGCTGCTGCGCTATGGCTTCCGGACGATGGCGATCGGGTCGTCACTGCTGCTCCTGCTGGGGACGGCCGGACTGGCCGCCGCCGGGCCGGACAGCCCGGGTGTCCTGGTGATCGTCAGCATGCTCTGCCTCGGGCTCGGGTTCGGGCCGGGCATCGCCGCGTACGTGATGGCGGTCCAGGAGTCGGTGCCGTGGGGCGTGCGGGGCGTCGCGACGTCCTCGACGCAGTTGTTCCGCAGCCTCGGCGGCACGATCGGCGTGGCCCTGCTCGGCGCCCTGCTCCAGGCCCGGCTGCTGGTCAACCTGGCCGCGGCCGAACTCCAGGACATCCCGACCGGCGCGCTGCTCTCGCCGGGCGGCCACGGCGGCGTGGCCGACGTGCCGGTCGAGCTGGTGGCTCAGTTGCAGGGCGCGCTCGGGGACGCTATCCGACCGGTCTTCGCCGTGCTGCTCCTCCTCGCCGTCGCAACGTTGGCGACGGTCCTCGTGTTCGGGCGCGGCATCGACTTGTTCCGCCGGGCGCCCATGGGCGCCCGAC
>JALYGH010000501.1 GCA_030777205.1 Chloroflexota bacterium | reverse complement strand
TGCGTCGGCAGAACCGGGTGCTGCGCGAGGAGCGGGAGATCCTCCGAAAGGCAGCCACCTTCTTCGCCAAGGAGGCGACCCGGTGAGCCGGTTCCGGTTCATCGAGGCGGAGAAGGATCAGCATCCGGTCGCCCGGCTGTGCCGTGTGCTGCGCGTCTCGAAGAGCGGCTACTACGCCTGGCAGGCGTGGGGCCCGTCGGCGCGGGCGGTCGCCGACGTGGCCCTGGCAGCCACGATCCGGACGATCCACGCCGGCAGCCGTGGCACCTACGGGGCGCCGCGCGTGCACGCCGAGTTGGCCCAGGCCCATGAGGTCCGCTGCGGGCGCAAGCGCGTGGCGCGGTTGATGCGCGCCGTGGGGCTGGTCGGCGTCTGCCGTCGGCGCGCGATCCGCACCACCCGCCGCGATACCGCCGCCACCCCGTCCGACGATCTGGTGAAGCGAGCCTTCACCGCGACCGCGCCGGACCGCTTGTGGGTGGCCGACATCACTTACCTGCCGACCTGGCAGGGCTTCCTGTACCTGGCGGTGATCCTCGACGTCTACAGCCGCCGCGTGGTCGGCTGGGCAATGGCCGACCACCTCCGGGCCGAGCTGGTCGTCGACGCCCTGGAGATGGCGCTCTGGAATCGCCGCCCGGCCCCCGGCCTCGTCCATCACAGCGATCACGGGTCCCAGTACACCAGCCTCGCCTTCGGCCGCCGTTGTCGCGAGGCCGGGGTCGCCGTCTCGATGGGCTCGGTCGGCGACTGCTACGACAACGCCCTGGCCGAGAGCTTCTTCGCCACGCTCGAGTGCGAGCTGATCGCCCGCTCCTGCTGGCGCACGCATGCCGCCGCCCGCATGGCGGTCTTCGACTTCATCGAGGCGTTCTACAACCCGCGCCGACGCCACTCGGCGCTCGCCTATCTCAGCCCCGCCGAATACGAACGGAGGCCCCAGCCTCAGCTATCCTGTCCAAGCGATCACCCGTCCACGCGAGCCGGGTAACTCCACCCGGTCAACTGTCGGCACTATGCCGAAGTGGCTGCCGACGCGGAGCGATCATACGCCGCGCATGAGGGCAGGCGCGCCATGACGGGAACGGCTGCGACCGACGGCCCTGAAGAGTTCGGATGCGGTTTCTGCACACTACGGGCTGTAGCGTTGACCATCTCACGGCGCCGGACTAGACTGGTAGGCAGGGGGTAAGCCGTCCCGCGAGCGCCGGCGATCACGCCGCGGCGGCCGAAGGCCGTTGGGGTCGAGGAGGTGGCGGAGAAGCGCGGTTCTGGGTGGATCTGGCTCGGTGAGGTCCGGAGCATCTGCCGATGGGTGGAGGGACGCGGCGATGTACCAGCACAACGGTGAGTCGATCTTCGTCGTCGATGGGCACGTGCATTTCTGGGACGCGAGCCCGGAGAACTACCTCAACGAGAAGTACGGCGACGGCTGGATCAGGTGCTTCTACGACTACCACAAGAACCTGAGCCCCGCCGAGTACGTCTGGCCGCTCGAGCTGTACCAGAAGTACCCCGAAGAGCAGATGATGCGGGATCTGTTCGAGGAGGGCTACGTCGACGTCGGGATCTTCCAGCCGACGTACCTGAAGGACTTCTACAAGAATGGCTTCAACACGGTCGAGCGGGACGCGATCCTCAAGGAGAAGTACCCGGACAAGTTCATCCTGAACGGCCGCTGGGACCCGCGCGACGAGGAGGAGGGGCTGAGGCGGTTCGAGGAGGAGGCCCGCCGCCACAACCTCAAGGGCGTCAAGCTCTACACGGCGGAGTGGCGGGGTGACTCCAAGGGCTGGAAGCTGACCGACGCCTGGGCCCGGCGGTACCTCGACAAGTGCGCCGAGCTCGGCGTGGTGAACATCCACGTCCACAAGGGCCCGACGATCTGGCCGCTCAACAAGGACGCCTTCGACGTCAGCGACGTGGACGACGTGGCCACCGCCTACCGCGATGCGGGCCTTCGGTTCATCGTGGAGCACTGCGGGCTGCCGCGGCTGGAGGACTTCTGCTGGATCGCGGTGCAGGAGCCGAACGTCTACGGCGGCCTGGCGGTCGTGATGCCCTTCATCCAGGCCCGCCCGCGGTACTTCGCGGAAGTGCTGGCCGAGCTGCTGTGGTGGCTGGGCGAGGATCGTCTCCTGTTCGCCTCCGATTACGCCCTCTGGAGCCCGAAGTGGATCATCGACAAGTTCATGGCCTTCGAGTTCCCGGAGGACATCAAGCGCGACCGGGGCGTGGACCTGACCCTCGAGGGCAAGAAGAAGATCCTGGGGCAGAATGCGGCCAAGCTCTACGACATCCCGATCCCGTCAAAGGCCGGGTTCTCCATCCCGGTCCAGGCATGAGCCCGGCCGGGGCGGTCTCCGAGGGGGCGGTCTTCGAGGCGCTCCGCGGCGTCGTCGATCCTGAGCTCGACGAGTCCGTCGTCGAGCTCGGCTTCGTCGACGGCGTGCGCCTCGACGGGGACAGCGTGACGGTCGGGCTGCGCTTGCCGACGTTCTGGTGCGCCCCGAACTTCGCCTACCTGATGGCGCGCGACACCCGGGACCGGGTCCTCCGCGTGCCGGGCGTCGGCCGCGTGCGGGTGATCCTCAAGGACCACTTCGCCTCGGACGAGATCAGCGCCGGCGTGACCGAGGGGCGGGCCTTCGAGGAGGTCTTCCCGGGCGAGGCCGAAGGCGACCTCGACGCGTTGCGGGCGCAGTTCCGGGCGAAGGCATTCACCATGCGCCAGGAGCAGCTCGTCCGCTTCCTGCTCGACGGCGGCCTGAGCTGCGAGGAGGTCGTGGCGCTGCGGGTCGGCGACGTGGAGGACGCGACCGATCGGGCGGAGCTGGTGCTCCGGGTCGGTGGGAGCCGCCGCGTCCTGCGGGGCGGGGCCCCCCTGGCCCGGGCGTACCTAGACAAGCGGCGGCAGGTGGGCCTGGACGGCGCCCCCCGGGCCTGCCTGGTCACCGACCAGCTCGGCGGCGCCATCGCGGCCGGCGAGCTGCCGGCGTACCTACGGCGGACCCGCATGCAGCGGGTCAGCATGGCGTTGAACACCACCCTCTGCCGGGGGCTCCTCGAGGCGCGCTATGGGCCCGAGGGAGCGGAGATGCCCCGGCGCGAATCGGCCCACGCGCAGACGTGAGCGCTGAGGAGGAGGGGCCATGAAGGCGGCGCGACTCTTCGAATACAACCAGCCGCCGAGGGTCGTCGACGTGCCCGCGCCGGAGATCGCGGGACCGTTCGACGTGATCGTCCGCATCGCCGGCGCCGGGGTCTGCCGGACCGACCTGCACATCATGGAAGCGGTCTGGCGCGATGCCCTCGGCAACCCCACGCTTCCCTACACCATCGGCCACGAGAACGCCGGGTGGATCGAAGCGGTGGGCCCGGGCGTGACGCACCTCGCCACGGGTGACCCGGTCATCCTGCACCCGCTGCGGAGCTGCGGCTTCTGCCGCGCCTGCCGCGCGGGCGACGACATGCACTGCACCAGCAGCTCGTTCCCGGGCCTCGACGGCACTGACGGGGGCTACGCCGAGTACCTGAAGACGAGCGCCCGCGCGGTGATCACGCTCGCGCCCGGCACCGACCCCGCCTCCCTGGCGCCATTCGCCGATGCCGGCGTGACCGCCTACCACGCGGTCAAGAAGATTGCCGCGGCGACGTTCCCGGGCAGCACCGCGGTCGCGATCGGCGTTGGCGGGCTCGGCCACTTCGCGATCCAGCTCCTGCGGGTGATGACGACCGCCAGGGTGGTGGCGCTCGATACCCGGCCTGAGCGACTCGACTTCGCCCGCGCACTGGGCGCCGACGAGGCGTTCCACTCGGCTGCGGACGGGGGCGTGCACGCCGTCCTCGAGTACACC
>JALYGH010000500.1 GCA_030777205.1 Chloroflexota bacterium | reverse complement strand
ATCTTGACGGCGGCGCGGCCGGTCCGCTTGCCGTTGCGGGTCTGGAGCATCCAGAGCTTGCCGCGCTCGACGGTGAACTCGAGGTCCTGCATGTCGCGGTAGGTCTTCTCGAGCTGGTGGGCGATCTGCTGGAATTCGGCGTAGACCTCGGGGTTGTGGTCGCGCAGGGCCGAGATCGGCTCGGCATTGCGGATGCCGGCCACGACGTCCTCACCCTGGGCGTTCTCGAGGAAGTTGCCGTACAGGAGATTCTCGCCGGTGTTCGGGTCGCGGGTGAAGGCGACGCCGGTGCCGGAGTCGGCGCCCATGTTGCCAAAGACCATCGTCTGGACGTTGACGGCGGTGCCCCAGTCGTCCGGATACTTCTCGGCGCGGCGGTAGTCGACGGCGCGCCTGCCCATCCAGGAGGCGAAAACGGCCTGGATGGCGAGCCGGAGCTGCTCGTGGGGATCGGAGGGGAACGGGCGGCCGGTCTCCCGCTCGATGATCCGCTTGTACTCGGCGACGACGTCCTTCAAGGCGTCGGCGGACAGCTCGTGGTCGAACTTGACGCCGGCCTTCTCCTTGGCGGCGTCGAGGACGTGGTCGAACGGCTCGGCGGGGATGCCCTGGACGATCCGGCCGAACATCGAGATGAAGCGGCGGTAGGCGTCGAGGGCGAAGCGCGGGTTGTTCGTCTGCTTCGTCAGCCCCTCGACCGACTGGTCATTCAGGCCGAGGTTGAGGACGGTGTCCATCATGCCGGGCATCGAAACGCGGGCGCCGGAGCGGACCGAGACGAGCAGCGGGTCATTCGGGTCGCCGAGCCGCTTGCCCATCTTCCGCTCGACCGCGCCGAGCGCTTCGAGGGCCTGTTCCCACATGCCCGCGGGGAACTGCTTGTCGGCGCCGTAATAGGCGACGCACGCCTCGGTGGTGATGGTGAAGCCGGGCGGGACCGGCAGGCCGGCCTGCGTCATGCCGGCAACGCCGGCGCCCTTGCCGCCGAGGAGGTTGCGCTCCTTGGGGTCGCCTTCCTCGAACAGGTAGACCCACTTGTGGGCGGTTGCGCCGGTACCCGGCCGGTCGGCCATCGTCTGCGCCATGGGGACTCGCTCCTTCAGGGGCTCGTGGCCCTGCGCGGGCCAGGGGCGGGGTGTGGGCACCTCGCCGTGAGGCGTCGCGGCGGCGTGCGAGCCGGCGGCTCCGGCGGCCCTTCGCTCCGCGCGATCCATAAACGTTACCGTGTGACGAGTCTCGTCGGTCTCATGAATGGTAGGGACGCCAGGAAGGGAGCGTCAACTGAGATGCAGCGTGAGGGCCGGATGGCGCGAGCGGTCTGAGGGTATGTGGCGGGCAGTATCGTCGGTGTGCGACGTGACAGACGTGGCATTTCGTGGTACCCGGCGTGATCCGGCGAGCACACAACGCGATTCGCGTGGTCGACGGTGTGACACGAATTGGGCGTGCCGGGAGGGGATTCGGTTCGTTTCGCCGGGCGACCCTGTTACGCGTCGCGCAGCAGCTCGCGGAGCGCGGAGGCCGTCTCGTGGACGGCGTCGGCTTCGGACGGGTCGGCACCGCCGGCCAGGACGTCGCGGACGTAGTCGCAGGCGTTGAAGATGCGGAGCTTGGTGATTAGGCGGGTGGGGTCAGTGTGCGGGTAGTAGGCGAGGAGGCGGCGGACGAACGCGTCGCCGTAGTCCTGGTAGAGGTAGAGCAAGTCGTAATCCGGGTCGCCGATCGCCAGGTCGCCCCAGTCGATTATCCCGCCGATGCCTCTCGCGGCTCGGTCGTAGAGCACGTGCTCCGGGGCGAAGTCGGCGTACAGGAGGCAGGGGGTGGAGGCGAAGTTCCGGTCGTCGGCAAGGAAGCGCCCGACCAACCGGGTCACGACGCGGCGGTCACTTGGCGGCAGGAGCCGGAGCGCGTCGGCCCGGCCGGCGGACCAGCAGGAGTCGACCCAGTCGCGGGTCGACAGCGCTTCGACGCCCGCCTCGGTGGCCTCGGCGACGGGGAAGTGGTGCACGCCACGCAAGAATTCGGCGAGTGTCTCCAGGACCCGTTCCTGGTCCATGTGGGTGAGCGCGTGGAACAGCTCCGGCGTCAGCGGCTCGCCCGGGATGAGCGGGTAGCCGGCGAACAGGAGGCCGGTCTCGGCCTGATGTCCCACGTAGGAAAAGCGCGGCGTCGCCACGGGCAGTCGGCCGACCAGCTTCGGGAGCACGGCAATCTCACGGGCAAGGGCGCGCGACACCTCGCCGCGCTTTGGGAAGCGGAACACCCAGGCGCCGTCGACGAGGTAGGCCGCGCTGTCCACGCCGGCCCCGAGGAACGCGACCTCGCGCACGACGAGCTCGGGGAAGGCCCGCTCGATCTCAGATCGGGCGCGCGGTACGAACATCTGGCGGCTCCTCGGGGCCGGCGTCGAGCCTCGTCGCCGAGGCCACGGTGATACTCGTCTCCCTCAGGAAGGTCTCGGCTATCGCGTCGGCATCGTCTCGTGCCAGTTCGCCCCGCCGGACCTCCTTCCAGAGGATGTTCCTAACCTCGGCGAGGACGAGATCAGGCGTCAAGAGCGGCCGATCGCTGGTGAGGACCCCCGCGCCCGAGCGTGGTCGTCTTCCGGGACGTACCACTTGATGACGACGCTCGCGTCGACGACCGGATCATCGGTGCCGCTCACCTCGCGCGGTCCTCGCGCAGGTCGTCGACGCTGTTGCTGAAGGTGCGGCCCGTCGCGGCCAGGCGGTTCCGGATCTCGTCGGCCGCGGCGAGGGCGGCCCGTCGCCTCGCCTCCTCCTTGAGTGTGCCGTCCAGGATAAGCATCACTTCCCGTTGCAGCGACCGACCATTCCTGGCGGCACGCTCCTTGAGCGAGTCGAGGAGCTCCTGGGGAACGTCACGCACGAGAATGTCCGCCATCGCGCTGCCTCCGCAGAGCTATCAGAATGATGGCATGGACCGATTCGCGTGTGGGCGGGGCCGATGACGTCGAGGCCGTCCTTCCCGGGCGCGAGGATCGCCGGGATGTGGTGTCCGGACCCGCGAGGACCGGACTGATCGCACGCTCCGCGTGAGAGAGGGGCATCCCGCCTTGCTGAGCCTTCTTCAGGCCGCACTTGGGCTTCGACGTCTGCATGCCGACGCAGCAGGCCGGCCGCAGTGCTCGGCGCTGGACGCTTGCACGCGCGACGGCTTTCTGGTTTCCTGTCGAAGGCTTCCGTTCGCCCGGCCGTATCTCGTCATGGGGCTGTGCCGTGCTGTCCTGGCTTACACGCCGACCGCGCTTCCGACCGCTGGAGCCCTGGCAGCGCGATCAGTACTTCGTGGTCCTCACGATTGCCCTCGCGCACGTCGCCTTCGATCTCACCCAGCCGTTCATCCCGCTCTACGTGCGCGACCTCGGGGTCACCGACCTGGCCGAGGCGGCTTTCTGGTCCGGTCTGGTGGTCGGGATCGGCCCGCTCTGCGGCGCGCTGATGGGGCCGTTCTGGGGGGCCCTGGCTGACCGCTATGGCCGCAAGCCGATGGTCCTGCGGGCGCTGCTGATGATCAGCGTGATGCAGACCGCCATCGCCTTCGCACCGGACGTGCACTGGCTCGTCGGGCTCCGCGTGGTGATGGGGCTGTTCGCCGGCTTCACCCCGATGGCGATGGCCCTGGCGATCTCCCTCGGCCCGCGCGAGCGCATGGCCCACGCCGTCGGGCTGGTCCAGGCCGCGACGTTCTTGCCGCTGGCGATCGGCCCGGCGATCGGCGGCCTGATCTCCGACGCCTTCGGGTTGCGCGCGAACTTCCTGCTGACCGGGGTCATCCTCCTGGTGCCGGCCGGGCTCCTCTATCTCCTGGTCAAGGAGCCGGGCTACGGCGGCGCTCGGACTCGGTCCACTCCCGACCCCGCGGCCCCACGTGGTTCCATGTGGGCCCTCCTCACGCTGCCGGGTTTCGCCGCCGCGCTGGTGATCCTCTTCCTGGCCCGGTTCACCGATCGCACCCTGCCGCCGATCTTGCCGCTGTACTTGATCGAGCTCGACACGCCGTCGGCGCACCTCGCCACGATCACCGGCTTCGTCGTCGCCGCCGGCGCGGTCGCCGCCGCCTGTTCCTCGATGCTCTACGGCCGGTGGGCAAACGCGGACAACACCCGCCGCCTGCTGATGGTCGCCCTGGCAGGCGGTGCCGTCTTCTCGGCCCTGCTCGCCCTGGTTGGCGGCTGGGCAGAAGTGGCCGTGCTCAGGCTCCTGCTCGGCCTGCTGGCCGGCGGCGGCATGAGCCTCGCTTACACGCTGGGAGCGCACCTCACCCCGTCCGCGCGGTCCGGCGTGACCCTCTCGATGTTGTCGAGTGGCGGGCAGCTCGGGGGCGCCACCGCCCCAATCCTGGCCGGCCTGGTCGGCCAGGTCAGCCTCGTCTCCGTCTTCCTCGTCAACGCGGCCGCATACCTGGTGGCCCTGGCCCTGGCGGCCCTGCCGTCCACGGTGCGCGTTCCGGCTCCGGACACAGAACGGGCGGCCGAGGTCGAGACCTGACCGGTCGTCAAGGATCGGGTTCCGACGTCGGCCCACTCGCCATTTCGGCCCGCGCCGGGGTAGAGGTCTTGAGGCCTACAGTCCAGTGACCGGTGCCCGAAACACTGAGCCAGAGGGAGGAACGGATGGCGGGACACTCGTATGACGCCCACTGTTGCATCGTCGGCGGCGGGCCGGCCGGCATGGTGCTCGCGCTGCTACTCGCCAGGGCCGGCGTGCCGGTCGCATTGCTGGAAGAGCACGTCGACTTCGAGCGCGACTTCCGCGGCGACACGATCCACCCGTCGACGATGGAGCTGATGGACGAGCTGGGGCTGGCCGATCGCCTGCTCCAGCTCCCGCACACCAAGCTCGACACCCTGACATTCCAGGCGCCGAGCGGCCCGGTCAGACTCGCCGACCTGCGCGAGCTCGGGACGAAGTTCCCGTACATCACCTTCATGCCCCAGGCGCGCTTCCTCGACTTCCTGGCCGCGGAGGGTCGGCGCTACCCGACCTTCCGACTCCACATGGGCGCCAACGTCCAGGGGCTGATCGAGGAACCGGCCGAGCGGGGCGGCGGGACGATCGTGCGGGGCGTGACGTACCGAACGAAGGATGGCTTTCACGAGCTCCGCGCGCCGCTGACGGTCGGCGCGGACGGGCGCTTCTCGCGGGTGCGGCGGCTGGCCGGCTTCGAGCCGATCAAGACCGCTCCGCCGATGGACGTGCTCTGGTTCCGCCTCCCGCGCCGCCCGGGCGACCCCGAGGTTGCGCTGGGCCGGATCGCGAAGGGGCACCTCCTCGCGATCCTGAACCGCGGCGACGAGTGGCAGGTCGCCTACGTGATCGCCAAGGGCAGCTACAAGGAGATCCGCGAGGCCGGCCTGCCCGCGTTCCGCCGGGCGGTCGCCGAGGTCATCCCGGAGTTTGCCGATCGCGTCGACGCCCTCCGAGAGTGGAAGCAGGTTTCACTCCTGTCCGTCGAGTCGAGCCGTGTGCCGCGCTGGTACCGGCCGGGCCTGCTCCTGATCGGGGACGCGGCGCACGTGATGTCGCCGGTCGGCGGCGTCGGGATCAACTACGCGATCCAGGACGCCGTCGTCGCGGCGAACGTACTGGCAAAGCCCCTGCGTACCGGCCGACTACGGCTCCGCGACCTCGCGGCGGTCCAGCGCCGGCGCGAGTGGCCGACCCGGGCGATCCAGGCTATTCAGGCCCAGGTCCAGAAACTAGTCGTCGAGACGGCGCTGCGCTCCGATCGGCCGCTCGAGCCGCCGGCGTTCCTGCGCCTGCCCGTCATCCGCGCCATCCCGCCGCGGATCGTCGCCTTCGGCCTCTGGCCGGTCCACCTCGCGCCCGAGCTGCGCGATCCGGCCGTCCAGCCGTCGCCGGTCCAGTAGTCGGCGCGCCCGTGGTCCCTACTGCTCCGCGGCGCCGGAGCTGTCAGGAGACTTGACGCCCGGCCCGTCGTGCGCTGGCGGGCTGAACCGGCCCCGGACGCCTGCCACGTCTCTGGTACACTGCTGCCGTATCTCGATGGTCGCGCGCACGCCGGCTGGCCGTGCCCGGCACGCGGTCAACAGCCCCGTCACGTGGGCGGACGCCGTCCGCGCCCAAACGTAACTCGCCGCTCGGAGGCCGCCATGCTGTGCCGGGTTGCCGACGACCTCTTCTGGTTGGGCCGCTACGTGGAGCGCGCGATCGCCGTCGGGCGCCTGATCGACGTCACCTGGCACCTCGAGCTGGACGACGGCGACCCGCACGATGCGCCCGACTTCTGGGCGACGCTGCTCGGGCCGAACCGGCAGGCGCTCGACCAGGCCGGCGATGTTCACCCGCGCGACGTGCGCCGCTACCTCGCCTTCGACCGCGACAATCCGAACTCGCTGCTCTCCTGCATCTGGCGGGCGCGGGCCGCCGCCCAGCGGGTTCGCGAGGCGATCTCGAGCGAGATGTGGGAGGGGCTGAACGCGCTTCACCTCTCGCTCGCCGATCCGCGCCTCGCCGCCGCGGCGGAAGAGGATCCGCACGCCTTCTACAAGCGCATCCGCGAGGGCGCGCAGTTCTTCGAGGGGTTGGCCGAGTCGACGATGGCCCGCGACGAGGAATGGCACTTCCTCTGCCTCGGCCGGTACCTCGAACGGGCTGACAACGTCGCGCGGGTCCTGATCCAGAGGGCGCCGCTCTTGCTCGGCGCCGAGCGGCCGTCGACCGGCGACGACACGGTCCGTTGGCTGGCGGTGCTGCGCTCATGCGGCTGCGCCGAGGCGTACTCGCGCTACTACTCGATGCGGATCGAGCCGGCCCGGGTCGTCGAGTTCCTCCTGCTCAATCCGATCTTCCCGCAGTCGGTCCGCTTCAGCCTGGACGCCGCGAATGATGTGCTCGGGGCCATCGCCGGGACGCGCGCCCGCCACGCCGAGCTGAGCGACCCGTCGGTGCGCGCCATGGGGCAGCTCCAGGCGCGGCTGAAGTACAGCGCCGTCGACGAGATCCTGGAGGAGGGGCTGGAGCCGTTCCTGACCGACGTCCAGCATCAGATCCACACCGTCTCCGAATGCGTCACGGCCGGCTACCTGCGCGACGAGCCGCACCCGGGCCGGCTGGTGGCGGTGGCGCGGGCGGCGATGATCATGGCCGCCCAGCAGCAACAGCAGCAGCGGGTGAGCGGGTGAAAGTCGAGGTCGTCCACACCACCAACCTGACCTACGACGCCGATGTCGTCGAGGGCGTGATGGACGTCCGGCTCGGGCCCCTGTCGGACGCCGACCAGCGCTGGGAGCACTACGACCTGCGAGTCAGCCCATCGGCGGCGGTGCGGCGCTACCGGGATGGCTTCAACAACTGGGCCCACCTGATCACCCTCGCCCGCCCGCATCGCTACGTCGAGATCGTCTCGTGCGGGCGCATCTCCACGCTCCTGGCCGACCCGTTCCGCCTACCAGACCGTGCCCCGGAGCCGCTCACGCCATCCGAGCTGGCCGACTACCTGACCCCCTCGGCGCTCGTGCCGGCCTCGCCGGCCCTGGCGGCGCTTGCCGAGCGGCATCGCCCCGCCCGGCCCAAGGACGCCTTCGAGGCCGTCCGCGCGCTGACGGCCTTCGTCTACGCGGATTTCGAGTACCAGAAGGACGTGACGAGCGTCTCGACGACCGTCGACGAGGTGCTGGCGCACCGGACGGGGGTCTGCCAGGACTTCGCCCACGTGCTGCTCGGGCTATGCCGGGCCGTCGGCATCCCCGCCCGCTACGTGAGCGGCTACATCGTGGCGGCGCGGCTGGCGCAGGCCCAGACGCTCGGGACGATGAGCCAGTCCCAGGAGCTGAGCACCGGCCCGAGCCGCGGCGCCGGGGCCTCGCACGCCTGGATCGAGGCGTTCACGCCGAGCCACGGCTGGCGCGGCTTCGACCCGACAAACAACCTGCTGGCGAGCGAGCAGCACGTGAAGATGGCGATCGGCCGCGACTACGCCGATGTCCCGCCGACGCGCGGCACGTTCCGCGGCGTCGCCGAGGAGCACCTGAGCGTCGAGGTCGTCGCCCGCGCCGTCGCGTAGTGCGAGGCTGGCAGTACGCGCGGGCGCCCGTGGCATGGCAGCCGCGGATCGGCCAGTCTGGCCCAGCGCGCGTCGTCGCCCGCGGGTAGCCGGGTCAGGTCGGGACGACGAGCGTCTTGATGCCGCCGCGGCCGGCGGCGTTCTCGAAGGCGGCGTGGATCTCCGGCAGCGGGAACCGGCGGCCGAGGAGCGGTTCGGCATCCAGCACCGCGAGCAGTGCGACCGCACGGCGGAACTCGTAGGCGCGGATGAACGAGGCGCGGATCGTCAATTCACGCTCGAACAGCTCGTAGGGGCGCAGCGTGATCTCGGCGTCGCCGGGCGCTACCCCGACCAGGACGACCGTCCCGCCGCGGCGCGGCAGCGAGATCGCCGCCCGGGCGGTCGCGGCCGAGCCGACCGCCTCGAAGGCGCAATCG
>JALYGH010000499.1 GCA_030777205.1 Chloroflexota bacterium | reverse complement strand
CGGCAACGACGCGATCAGCGGCGGCGACGGCAACGACTTCCTCAAGGGGCAGGACGGCGACGACCGCCTGGGCGGCGGGCCCGGCGACGACGAGGTCCGGGGCAGCGACGGCCAGGACGCCGTCGGGGGCGACGGCGGCAACGACACGCTCCGCGGGGGCGAGGGGGCCGACGTCCTCGCCGGGGGCGACGGCGACGACGACCTCGGCGGCGGCGACGACGACGACGCGCTGAGCGGCGGGCCGGGGGCCGACGCGTGCGACGGCAACGACGGGCGCGGCGACGTCGCCGATGCCTCGTGCGAAGCGGTGGACGACGTCCCCTAACCACGGACGGCGAGGGTGTCCACGCCGGTTTGACTGCCGCCCGACGGGCCTGCACCTGGGCGTTCGGAGGCCCTGGTTTTAGCGCGGCCACCGCACCCCGTTGCTTGTGGCCGGAGTAGGCGAACGCGGGTGCCGGCAGACGATCGACCGTAGCCCGTCTATACCGCGGGCGATGAGCGAGACAGGGGAGTTCCGATGAGCAACCGCACGCTGGGCACTGTCGCCATGCTCTGCGCTCCTGCGCTGCTGATCGAGCAGCTCTTGCTGCGGGGAGAGGAGAACCCCCTGATCACCGGCATCGCGAGCATGGTCTTCATGGCGGGGTGGATCTGCTCCAACACGGGGATGCGGCGGCTGCGGGCGGCCGGGGCTAGCACGTGGGGCCGGACCGTGCTGCTCATCCAGCTCGTCGGTCTCGTGCTGGCATTCCTGTTCGGCCTCTTCGAGGCGACAGGCCTGCTTGATCGGGAGAACATTATCTATAACATCACGGATGCAGCCTGGCCGCTGAGCATGTTGTGGATGCTGGTCGTTGGCATTACCGTACTCCTGGCGAAGCGGCTCCCCGGCTGGAAGCGGTTCATCCCAGTGCTCTGCCCCCTCTGGCTCCCAGTCGCGATTGCAGGCTCGGCCGCCTTCGGTGATTTGGGGGGCCTCATCGGCATCGGTCTCGCGGCGATTCTCTGGACCCTGCTCGGCTACACCGTCCGCGATAGCCGGGAGCACGTCGGTGCGACGCTCGAACCCGTCATCCGGTAACTGAGGTGTTGCCTCGGACCTGTAGTTGCGCGCCGCCAGCAGCGCTGCCTCGGGCGCAGGGTGGGTCCTCGGATGCCTCGGTCCTGCTGCTGGCGCTGCTCGGGCGCCTGTAGCGGTTGTCGACCCGCGAGGTCTGCGCCTGGCTCGGGCGCCGGCCGGCGCCGGCGGCCTCCCGTGGCCTGCCGCCGGGGCGGGTAATCCATCCGGCCCCCCCGCTGCTGGGCTGCGCCCGCCAGCTGCTCCGCCTGCCACGCCGGTGCGGCCCGCTCAGGTACCATGGGCCAAGTCTCCGTGGAGCAGGCACGTTGGGCCCACTGGAAGGTACTCGCGTCGTCGAGTTGAGCGCGGGCATCGCCGGGCCCGTGGCCGGGATGCTCCTGGGCGACTATGGCGCGGAGGTTGTCAAGGTCGAGCCGCCGGCCGGCGATCCGGCCCGCGCGCTGGCGGGCTTCGCGGTCTGGAACCGCAACAAGCTCAGCGTCGTCGTCGACCCGCACTCGCAGCGCGGGCGACGGCGTCTCGCCGAGCTGCTGGCCGGTGCCGACGTGTGCATCTACGGCGACCGGTCGCCGGTCGAGGCCGCCTCCCCCAATCCGGGGCTGGTGCGCCTCCGGATGCCGCCGTACTTGCCCGACGGGGCGCCCTGGGCCGGCGGCGCCGAGTCGGCGGCACTGCTGTCGGCCGTCGCGGGGCTCTCGAGCCGCCAGTCCTCGTTCGATGGAGGGCCGGTTGACCTCGTGTACCCCTTCCCGCTCTACATCCAGGGGGTGTGGGCGGCAGCGTGCGCCGTCGCGGCGCTGGTCGAGCGGCGGCGCTCGGGCGCCGGTCAGACCGCCACGGTGGCCGGAATCCACGGTGTACTGGCGTGCAGTCCGGGGCTGTTCGTCATCGATCCGGCGCGGCCGCCGCCGCCGACTGATGTCGGACCGGGGGGCCGCAACCCGACCTACACGACCTACCGGTGCAAGGACGGCGCGTGGCTGTTCCTGGCCGCGCTGACGCCCAAGTTCCAGGCCAACGCGTTCCGGGTGCTGGGCGTCGGCGACCTCCTGGCCGACTCGAGGATCGACGGCGTCCCGAACCGGCTGATCCGGCCTGAGAACCGGGGCTGGGTGCGCGAGCTCCTCGCGCGCGCGTTCGCCTCCCGCCCGCGCGACGAGTGGCTCGCGCTGCTCGAGCTCGGCGACTGCCCGGCCGGTCCCCTGTGCGACCGCGACGACTGGCTCGACCACCCGCAAGTCGCGGCCAACGACCTGCGGGTCGAGGTCGACGATCCCGAGCGCGGGCGCGTGGTGATGCCGGGGCTATCCATCGGCCTCGCGGAGACGCCTGGTGAGGTCCGCGCGGCGGCGCCACGTCGGGGCGAGCACGACGCGACCGCGGGCTGCTGGGCGCCGCGGACGATTGTCACCCCTCCGATGCGGGAGTCGGAGGGCGTCGGGCGCGATGAACCCGGCCGGGCGGGGCGCGGGCCGTTGGCCGGAGTCTGCGTGCTCGACCTGGGGACCATCCTGGCCGGCCCCTACGCCGGCTCGCTGCTGGCCAGGCTGGGCGCGGACGTCGTCAAGGTCGAAGCGCCGGCCGGCGACGCCTTCCGCGAGACCGGCTTCGTCTACAACCGCGGCATGCGCGGCCTGGCGATCGACCTTCGCAGCGCGGCCGGGCAGCACGCGTTCCACCGCCTGGTCCGGACGGCCGATGTGGTGATCGACAACGCGCGGCTCGGCGTGTCGAAGCGGCTCCGAGTCGATTACCCGACGCTCGCGGACATCAATCCGGGCATCATCACGCTGTCGATCGCCGGCTTCGGCGAGCAGGGGCCGTTCGCGCCGAAGCCGGCCTTCGACCCGGTGCTGCAGGCCATGAGCGGGATGATGACGGCCCAGGGCGGCGACGGCGACCCGGCGTTCTACGCGATCCCGGTCAACGACGTTGCCGCCGCGGCCACGTCGGTGCTGGCGGTCTGCCTCGCCCTCTATCACCGCGGTCGGAGCGGCGAAGGTCAGCGAGCCACGACATCCCTGGTCGCCTCCTCGCTGATGATGCAGTCGGGCGAGCTAGTGCGCTTCGAGGGGCGGCCGCCGGCGCCGCGCGGCGGGCGCGACTTCCCCGGGCCCTCGCCGGCGGACCGGTTCTACCGGACGGCCGATGGCTGGCTGCGCGTGCAGGCCCCGAGCCTGGCCGCCCTCGCGGAGGCGCTGGGCCTCGCGTTCATCCACCGCGACGATCCCGCCGAGGTCGCGAATGCGCTGGCGACGATGCCCTCGGAGCGCGCGCTCGAGCAGTTGAGCGGCGCTCGGATTCCGACCGCGCCGGCCCGGCAGCCGGCGGACGTGGCGCCCGATCCGGCCATCGCGCCCGCCGAACTGCTCGCCGAGCGGCGCTTCCCGGATGGGAAGCCCTACCTGGTGCCGCACCGCTACGCGCGGTTCAGCCGCACCGAGCAGGCCCCGGTCGCGGATCCGCCGGGGGTGGGCGAGCACAGCCGCGAGGTGCTGGCCGAGGCCGGCCTGAGCGCGGCCGAGATCGAGGCCTTGATCGAGCAGGGGATCGTGATCCAGGGCTCGCCGTTCGTGCTGAAGGAGCTGGTCAACTATCGCTGAGTTGCGCCGCGCTTCAGACCGTCCACTCCCCGGCTGCCGGTGACGAAAGCGTCTGCTCGAAGAACGCTCCGCTCGAAGAACGCCCGCACGCGCGCGCAGAACGGCTCGTAGGCCGCTTCGAGCGCTCGGCAGTGCAGCAAGCCGGGCAGCACCCACAGCTCCTTTGGCTCCCCGGCCCGCGCGTAGAGCAGGTGCGAGTCGCGGAGCGGGATCATCTCGTCCTTCTCGCCGTGGATCAGGAAGAGCGGCCGCGGCGTGATGCGATCGACCACCTCGATCGGGTCGAAGGCCGCCATCGGATACCCGAGACGCCGCGCCGTAGTGTGGCACCCGAGGTACGCCATCAGCGGGACGAGTGGCCTCGGATAGCCCATAGACTTGCCCACTTCGACGACCGCGTGGCGCAGGCGGGCGTACGGGCTGTCGGCCAGGATCGCGGCGATCCGCTCGTCTTCGGCCGCCGCCAGGATGGCCGTGGCCGCGCCCATCGAGGTGCCCCAGACGCCGACCGGGCCAAGGCCCCGCCGCTCGAGCTCATCCACGGCCGCGATGACGTCGAGGCGCTCCTCGCACCCGACGGTGGTGCGGTCGCCCTCGCTCTCCCCGTGCCCGCGGCTGTCAAGCAGCAGCAGGTTGAAGCGGGGATAGATAATTTTGGCGAGCGGCAGGAGCGTGTGCTTGTTGCCCCCGTGACCGTGCAGCAGGATGACCGTCGCCCGCGCCGTGGCGCTCCTGAAGAGCCAGGCGTGGATCCGCAGCCCGTCGCGCGCCCGGAGGTCGAGCTCTTCCGGTTGGGGCAGGTCCCAGCGAGCCGGCTCGTCCCGGAAGTCGTTCGGTCGCTTGCGGGTGATCTGGCGGTGGCCGTACTCGCCGACGAGCGCCAGCAGGCCGAGCGCCCCAAGCCCGACGGCGGGCAGGAGGCCCGGCCAGCGTGTCGCGTCGAAGACCGACTGCTCCATCGTCACCATCCTTCCCTGGCCGCTCCGGCCTGCTCGCGGGCCTCCAGCACGGCCCACTCCTCGACGAAACGCGCGATCGCCTCGTTCAGCACCGGCGCCGCGAAGTCTACCGTGACGACGTGGTACGAGTTGTCGAGCCAGACGAGTTGTTTATCCTGGCTGCCCACGAGGCCGTAGATCAACGGCGCGTTGTTCGGCGGCACGACGTGGTCCTGGCGGGCGTGCAGCAGCAGGAGCGGCTGGGTCACGGACGGCAGCAGGACGAGCGTCTCGTTCATCAGGGCGAGCAGCTCGAGCACCGTCCGGGTCCGGAACCTCTTGTACCCGACATGCCGATCCCAGGCCCGGCGGTCCTTGATGTCCGGCCGCCCCCACACCTGCCAGGGCACCACCCGGCACCCCCATCTGACGATGCGTAGGCGCCAGTCCTCCAGCCTGACCGGCGCGGCGATGCTCACCACGCCGGCGATGCGCGGGTCGGTCGAGTGCCGCGCGGCGACGTTCAGGACGAGCGTGCCGCCCATCGACAGGCCGACGAGGAAGACCCGCCGATACGTCGACGACAGCCGGTCGAGCCCGGCCTCGACGTCGGCGATCCAGTCCGTGTGGCGGGCGGCCAGCATGTCGTCGGGGTGCGTGCCGTGTCCCCGCAGCAGGACCGCCTCGGACCCGATCCCCCGCTGGGCGAGATGCTCCCCGACCGGCCGCATCTCGTACGGGGTGCCGGTGAACCCGTGGACGAGCAGGGCCCCGACGTCGCCGTGCCCGGGGTGGGCGAACGGCTCCGCCCCGGCCATGATCGGCCGTCCGCCCGCCGTCATCGCGTCCCGTACTCCGTGGCGCGGATCCGGAACGACGACTCGCCGGTCGGCTCTTCGCGCATCAGGTCGACGTGGTCGACGTGCGCGCCGGGCGGGCCGTCCTCGCACCAGGCCACGACGCGCGCCACCTCGGCCGCCGGGCCCTCGAAGACGGCCTCGACGCGCCCGTCGCCGCGGTTCCTGACCCAGCCGCCGAGGTGGTGGCGCTCGGCAAGCTGGCGCGTCGCGTCGCGAAAGCCGACGCCTTGGACCCGTCCGCTCACCACCAGCCGGACCCGCGCTCGTGCCGTCTGCTGACCGGCGCTACTGTCCATCGGCCAGGGCGTCGATCACGCCGAGCGCGATCTGTCCCGCGTACGCCAGGTTCGCGGGCTCGACGTACTCGGCCCGGTCCATCGGACTATGGTAGTTCGGATCGTTGGCGCGGTAGATGAAGAGGACCGGAACACCCGCGCGGGCGAAGCTCGCGTGGTCGCTGCCGCCGCCGACCTGCCCGATCAATCCGGCCGGCTGGTCCAGCTCGGCGGCAATCCGCTGGCCGATCCTCGTCAAGCTCTGGTCGCCGCCCAGTTGCTGCGAGTCGCCCACGCCGACCATGTCGAGGTTGATCATCGCCCGAATCGCCTTCAGCTCCTCCGGCGACATCTGGCTGACCATGTGCGCGCTGCCGAGCAGTCCGATCTCCTCGGCATCGAAGGCGGCGAACTTGAGGGTGAACGGGGTCGGCCGGCTCGCCATGACCCGGGCCAGCTCGAGGACGACGGCCGTGCCGGAGGCGTTGTCGTTCGCGCCCGGACCGGCCGCCACCGAGTCGAAGTGCCCGCCGATGACGACCGTCTCGGGGCCGCCGGCGCGCGTCGCGATCACGTTCTGGGCCATCCGGGTCTCCATCGACGCATCGACGCCCAGGCGAATGGCTACCGGGCCCGCGTAGATTCGGTCCAGCAGGGCGGCACCGTCCGCCTGGGAGATGCTCGCGGCCGGGATCGTGGACGGGTCGATCAGGCTGCCGGTGAAGCTGCCCGGCGAGTGGTTGTAGATCAGGACGCCGACGGCGCCGGCGCGGGCCGCGTTCGCCACCTTCTCGTTGAAGCGCAGCTCACCACGCTCGACCAGCACGATCTTGCCGGCGACGTTTGCGGCGGCCAGCCCGCCCGGGCGGCCGAGACTGCCGTCGACCAGCTCGGCCTCGACCACGCCGCCGGCCGAGTTCTGGAGCGTCGTCGCGGTGATATCGAGCGAAGGCTCCGCGGTGACCTGCACCGTCGAGCCGCGGTCATCGTAGGACGTGATCGAGAATGGCTGGAGCTCCGTCTCGTAGCCGAGCTGCCGGAACTGCTCGGCCAGGTACTCGGCCGCCCGCTGCTGGTTCTCGCTGCCGGCCACGCGCGAGCCGATCTGCTCGGAGAGGGCCCGGACGTGCCGGTACGCCTCGTCGCCGCTGAAGGCCGGGGCGGTCTCGGTGGACGTCGTCAGCGCGCGGGCATCGAGGGCGGCGCGAATCGGCGCGGCCTCGGTCGCGGCGACGGCAGGAGCGGGTGCCGGGCCGGGCGCGGCCGCGAGGCTGAGCCCGGTCGTGCCGACGAGCACAAGCGTCAGAAGTGCGAGGAGTCGTCTCGTGGTGGGTTGGGACATGGAGTGACCGCCTTCCTTAGCGGTCATTGTACGGACGCGCTCGGGCAGTCACCCACGAATACTGTGGCTGCACCCGGGTGAGGAGGATCAGCCCCCGCGCTCGGCCAGGTCGAGCAAGTTGCGGGCCAGGACGGAGGTCGTGATCGGACCGATCCCACCGGGCACCGGCGTGAGGGCGCCGGCCACCGCCGCGACCTCGTCGAAGTCGACATCGCCGACCAGCCGATCCCCGACCGCGTTGATCCCGAAGTCGACGACGACGGCGCCGGGCTGCACCATGTCGCCGCGGACGAGGCCGGGGCGTCCGGCGGCGACGCACAGCACGTCGGCCTGGCGAATATGGCGGCCGAGATCGGCGGTCCTGCTGTGGCAGACGACGACCGTCGCATCGGCACCAAGCAGGAGCAGGGCCAGCGGCCGGCCGACGATCGGACTGCGGCCGACGACGACGGCGGTCCTGCCGGCCAGGTCGACGCCGGCCGCCCGCAGCAGCTCCATGCCCGCCAGGGGCGTGCTCGGCACGACGGCCGGGCGATTCTGCGCCAGGGCTCCGGCGTTGAGCGGGTGGATTCCTTCGACGTCCTTGGTCGCCGGCAGGCCGTCGAAGATGGCCTCGAGGCTGAACGGCGGCGCGAGGGGCTGCGGCACCAGGACTCCATGCATCGTCTCGTCACTCGCGAGCCGCGCAAGTAGTCGCCGCAGCCCCTCGATCCCGTCGTCCGCGCCGACCTGATGGCGCGCAACGATCAGGTCGCGGGCGCCGAACGCCCGCTCGATCTGGCGCAGGTACGCGGCCGAGGCCGGATCGTCGCCGGTCTGAACGATCGCGAGGCCGGGCGGCCTGCCCGCGCGAGCCCGAAAGCTCGCCGCGCGCCGTCCGACCTCGGCCCAGATCGCGTCGGCGACCGGCCGGCCGGCCAGGAGCCGGGCGGTCAGCGTCCGGCTCCTGGCCTGGTCACCATCGGGCGCCCCGACCTAACGGATCGCCTGAGCGACCGCCTCGATGCTGTCGCCGACGATCTGCACGGCCCGGTCCAGCTCATCCTCGGGGATGCTGAGCGGCGGTGCCAAGCAGACGACCTCGCCGCGCACGCGAGTGTAGAGGCCGCGGGCGCGGAACTCGGCCATCAGCCGGTCGGCTACCTTCAGCGAAGGCTCGAAGCCGGCCTTGGTCGCCTTGTCCGAGACCATCTCGACGGCGGCCATCAGCCCGAGCCCGCGCACGTCGCCGACGAGTGGGTGATCGCGCAGCTTCTCCAGCCCGGCCATCAGCCGCGGCGCCAGGCGGGCGGCACGCTCCGGCAGCTTCTCCTCGACGATGATCTTCAAGTTCGCCAGGCCGACCGCGCAGCAGGTCGGGTGGCCGGAGTAGGTGTAGGCGTGCATCCACTTGTCCGACGCCGGGACGTCGAGGATCGCGCGCTGGATCTTCTCGTTTACCACGATCCCGCCGAGCGGCAGGTAGCCGCTGGTGATCGCCTTGGCGAAGCTGAGGATGTCCGGCTCGACGCCCCAATGCTCCAGGGCGAACATCTTGCCGGTCCGCCCGAAGCCGGTAATGACCTCGTCGGCGATGAATAGGACGTCGTACTGGTCGCAGATCTCGCGGATGCGCGGGAAGTACGTCGGCGGGGGCGGAATCACGCCGCCGGCGCCCTGGACCGGCTCGGCGATGAAGGCGGCGACCGTGTCCGGCCCCTCCTGGAGGATCGCCTTCTCCAGCTCGTTCGCCATGTCGACGCCGAACTCGTCGAAGCTCTTGTCGGTCTGAGCACGGTAGTAGTACGGTGGGTCGATGTGGACGTGACCGGGCGCCAGCGGCCCGAACATCTTGTGGTAGGCCGGGATGCCGGTCGCGCTCATCGCGGCGATCGAGACGCCGTGGTAGCCCCACTTGCGCGAGACGATCTTGACCTTGTCCGGCTTGCCCCGGGCCTTCCAGTAGAAGCGGGCCGTCTTGAAGGCCGACTCGTTCGACTCGGCGCCGCCGCTCGTGAAGTAGACGGCGCGGAGGCTCGGGTACACCACCTTCATCAGCTCGGTCGCGAGCTGGATGGCCGGGACGTTGGCGAAGCCGGTGTAGTTGCTGGCGTAGGCGAGCGTGTGGAGCTGCTCGTAGCCGGCCTTCGCCAGCTCCTCTCGGCCGTGTCCGATCGCGACGTTCCAGAGGCACGAGAGCCCGTCGATGTACTCGTTACCCTCGACGTCCTTGAGGATCGAGCCCTTCGCGCTAGCGAAGATGATTGGCGACTCGTGGTCGTCGGGATGGTAGAGCGGGTGGATCAGGTGCTCGCGGTCTTGCTGGATCAGCTCGGAGGGCGAAGCCGGCGCAAGGACCATGGTGCAATCTCCCCTCGCCTCGGTGGGCCTTCGCGCCGATTGTAGCACGGTGCCGAGATCCGTCCTCGGAGCTCCTGCGCCTCACACGCGGTCGGCGCGGGCCGTGACGTAAATCCCGCCGAGGACGATCGCGCTGCCCAGCGCGACGAGGAGCGCGACGGCTTCGCCGACGAACGTCACCGCGACGGTGCTCGCCGAGAGGTAGCGCAGCGACCAGTTGAAGATGGTATGCCCACCGACCGTCGCGAACAGCGCCAGCAGGATGAACCACAGCAGGTCGCGCGGCGGGAAGGACCAGACGTCCTCGCCGGTCGCCATCGTCCAGAGCAGCAGCGCGAGCCACTCGACGAGGACCACGACGACCGGATGCAGGCTCACGAACAGCACCGAGCTGGCAACGCTGGTGTACGCCAGCGACGCCGTCCAGGTGCCGAAGTGGGCGGCCAGACACGTCCCTGAGATAGCCAGGGCGAGGAGGTCGCGCCGCGTGACGCGCCCCAGGTCGCGGCGGGCGTAGAGCAGCGCGAACGGCGCGAGCAGCAGGACCGACGCGAGCATCCGGTTGGTCGCGATCGTCATCGCTGGCGACTCGGCCAGTCGGATGAAGATTGCCGACAGCGACATCGAGACGACGCCGAACGCGAGCGCGCCCCAGATGAGGGGCGAAGAGATGCCGGGGGTGCGTTTGGCCAGCGAGCTCACCCGATCGACGCTCCACACCTAGGGTTGTCGGGCGGCAACTATAATCCGACCATGACTGACGGACTCGACGAGCTGCTGGCAGGTGTTTCCGAACTGGACGTGACGATCGCCGGGCGCAACGGCGAGGTCCGCGCCGACGTGGGGCGTGAGTCGCGCAAGGGCGTCCCGGAGGTGATCCTCGCCGACCGCAAGCGGCCCGCCGACGCGCTCGCCGCGACGCTGGCGCTGCTGAACGCCCGCGGGCGGGCCATCCTGAGCCGCGTCCCGGAGGACCTCGAGGCGGCACTCCGCGTCGAGCACGCCGACTGCCGCATCGAAGTGTACGACGCGGCCCGCATGGTCATTTTGAAGCGGCCCAGCTTCGAGCCGCCGCCGGCGGGCGGCGTCGTCGGCGTCCTCACCGCTGGTACGTCGGACATCCCGACCGCCCAGGAGGCCGAGGTGGTGGCACGCGAGATGGGCTGCCACGTCGTGGCGGCGTACGACGTCGGGGTGGCCGGCATCCACCGTCTGGCGGCGCCCTTGCGCCAGTTCCGCGCCGAGCAGGTCGACGTGATCGTCGTGGCCGCCGGCATGGACGGCGCGCTGCCCTCCGTCGTGTCGGGCCTGGTGGACGTGCCGGTCATCGGGCTGCCGACGCCGATCGGCTACGGGCTGGGTGGCAATGGCGTCGCCGCGCTGATGACGATGCTCCAGTCTTGCGCGCCGGGCTTGACGGTCGTCAACATCGGGAACGGCGTCGGCGCCGGGGCGACGGCGGCGCTGACGGCGAATCGGGTGGCGGCGGCTCGGCGCGGGGCATGGGCAAACGTGTCGGCTACGGGCTCGATAGGCGCGGACGAGACAGCCACCGGTACAACGCCATGATGAAAGTTGCATTAGCGTCGTCACCTTGTCCGTCATCCCGAGTGCAGCGAGGGATCTCACGCTGCCCTGCTCAGGAGCGTGAGATCCCTTCGCTACGCTCAGGGCAGGCTCCTCGCTGCGCTCGGGGTGCCAACTCCTTATCTTCAAGGCGGCACTGTCCTGGCATGATCAGGTCTAGAGCGGGACTGCCGTGAGCGACGCGGCGGCGTCCTCGGCGCGGCCGCTGGTCGTCCAGAAGCTGTTCTACGATGGGGAGAAGAGCTACCGCTGGACCGGCACGCTCGTCCACCGCGACGAGGAGCACCTGTTCTTCACGGCCGTGTTCGCCGGCAAGGGCCGCGATCTCGGCTACGTCGTGTTCGAGACCGGCGACGTTTTCTACGAGTACTACTACTT
>JALYGH010000498.1 GCA_030777205.1 Chloroflexota bacterium | reverse complement strand
CGCGGGCCGGGCGTCTTTCGTGCCGCGCTCCACGGCGAGCGACGCTCTTGTCCGGCCCGGCCGGGCGGGTGATCGCCTAGCGCGAAGGACCGGCGGGAGCGCGCGCTCAGGCGAAGCGCCTGGATGCCCTCGCCCGGGCCTTGCGGACTTCTTCGTCGCGGTTCCGCGGCGCGGCACTCGTCTCGAGCGACTGGATCAGTCGCTGCGCGGCCGTCGCGACCTCGTCGACCGCCCGCTCGAAGGCGGCTTCGTTCGCCCGCGACGGCCGCGTGGCTCCGCTCAGCTTGCGAACGAACTGGAGGGCCGCCGCGCGGATCTCCTCGTCGGTCGCCGGCGGCTCGAAGTTGGCGAGCGTCTTGATGCTGCGGCACATCCTCGTGCTCCTCAGATGTCTCCTGTCGGTGCTCGCCGTCGAGGCCTGACGCACCGGGTGGGTCGAGGCGCCAATTCTACCGAACTCGCGCCGCCCCGGGAGCGCAACGCCTCGCCCGGGAGCGCACCGACCGGGAGAGGGGGTATGCTACCAATGCGGCCGGGGGCCTGCTCCGCCTAGTTCCGTGCCTCTTGGAGACCATGACCGACACCGAGATCGACGCGCTCCGCGAGCCGAGGCGGCTCGTCGCCCTCCACCGTACCGGCCTGCTCGATTCCGTGCCCGAGGCGTCGTTCGACCGACTCACGCGCCTCGCCACCCGGATGCTCGGCACGCCGATCTCCCTGGTCACGCTCGTCGATCAGGATCGCCAGTACTTCAAGAGCTGCATCGGACTGCCGCAGCCGTGGGCATCCCGGCGGGAGACACCGTTATCGCACTCCTTCTGCCAGCACGCGGTGACGACCGGTCAGCCGCTGGTGATCGACGATGCCCGCGACCATCCGATGCTCCGCGACAACCGCGCCATCCTCGACCTGGGCGTCATCGCCTACCTGGGGGTTCCGCTCGTCACCTCGGGCGGCCACGCGCTCGGAGCCTTCTGCGTCATCGACTCCGAGCCGCGCCGGTGGGCAGACGATGAGGTCGAGGTCGTCAAGGATCTCGCGGCCTCGGTCATCGCGGAGATCGAGCTGCGAGTGGCCATCCGCGACATCGAGCGCGAGCGACGCGAGAAGGCCGTCTTGCTGGACTCGGTGGCCGAGGGTATCTTCGGGCTCGATCACGAGGGGCGCTGCACGTTCCTGAACCCGGCCGGGGCCGCGCTGCTCGGGTACCGCCCCTACGAGGTGCTGGGGCGAAACCTGCACGGGCTCATCCACCATAGCCGGAAGGACGGTTCGCCGTACCCCGCGGACGAATGCCCGATCTTCCGCGCCTTCTGGACCGGCGAAGCGGCCCGTGCGGACGACGAGGTGCTCTGGCGCAAGGACGGGACGCCGGTCTCGGTGGAGTACGCCTGTCGCCCGCTGGCGGATGACGCCGGGCGCCGGGGCGCCGTCGTGACTTTTTCGGACATCGGCGAGCGTGCGCGCATGCAGCGGGCGCTCCGCCTGTCCGAGGCGCGCTTCCGCATGATGTTCGAGCAGTCGCCCGTCAGTACCCAGGTGTTCTCGCCCGACGGCACGTCGCTGTACGCCAACCCGGCCTGGGAGCGGCTCTGGGGCGTCACGCACGACCAGATCGCCGGGTACAACATCCTCCGCGACCCGCAGCTCGTCGACCTCGGCGTCGCGCCCTACATCGAGCGCGGCTTCGCCGGCGAGTGCATCCATATCCCCGCGGCGAAGTACCAGCCGGAGCGGACCATCGGCGGGGTCTCCCGGGTGTCCTACCGCTGGGTCAAGGCGCTCGTGTTCCCGGTGCGGGATGAGACCGGCGGGATCAGGGAAGTGGTCCTCATGCACGAGGATGTCAGCGACGCGCGGCGGGCCGAGGAGGAGCGGGCCGACCTGCTCGAGAAGGAGCGGGCGGCCCGGGCCGAGGCCGAGGCGGCGGTGCGGGCCCGCGACGAGTTCCTGTCGATCGCCTCCCACGAGCTGCGGACGCCGGTCGCCGGCGTCAAGGGGCACGCCCAGATCCTGCTGCGCGCCCACACCCGGGGCCGCCTCGAGGGTGCGCGCCTCGAGCGCTCGCTGCGGACGATCGAGGCGAGCGCCGACCGGTTGGCGGCCCTGACGAGCGACTTGCTCGACGTCTCGCGCATCCGGACGGGCCAGTTGCCCTTCCACCCGCGTCCGATCGACCTCGCCGCCCTCGTGCGCGAGGTGGCGGGACGCTTCGAGGATCGGCTCGACGACATTCATCGGCTGGAGGTTCGAACCGGCGGCCCATGCCCGGTGCTGGCCGATGCCGACCGCGTCGACCAGGTCGTCACGAACCTGATCGAGAATGCGGCCAAGTACTCGCCGGGTGGGGGCACTATCGAGGTGACCGTATCCGGGGATGGCGCGGACGCCGTCGTGACGGTCCGGGATCCTGGCATCGGGCTGCCGCCCGGGGCGGCCGAGGGAATCTTCGTCCCGTTCGGTCGGGCACCCAATGCGGCCAAGCAGAACATCCCGGGCATGGGCCTCGGGCTGTACATCTGCCGCACGATCATCGAGCGGCATGGCGGGGTGATCCGGGCGGAGAGCGCCGGCGAGGGGCAGGGGACGACGGTGTCGTTCCGCTTGCCACTGGGCGGGACGGGCGCCGAGTCAGGCTCCGCGCAACGATAATGGACACGTCTCACCTCGGCGCAGGGGGTGAAATGCCTCGCGGCGCCACGGCGGTAGTTTCGGCGTGAAGGAGGATGTGCGATGGCCACGCCCGAACGCGGGCGGCTCGTGTTCCTGTCCGCCCCGGAGACGATCGAGTACCTCGAGTTCGACCTCCCCGACCCCGGACCGGGCAGCGTCCTCGCGCGGGTCGCGCGCGCGAACGTCTGCGGCTCGGAGCTCCACATCTGGCGCGGGCACCACCCGACCGTCAAGCAGTGCGTAATGGGCCACGAGATGGTCGGCCGGGCCGCCGCCCTCGGCGCGGGGGTGGAGACCGACTTCGCGGGCCAGCCGCTGCGGGTCGGCGACCGGATCGCCGCGACCTACTTCATGATCTGCCGCAAGTGCCGCGCCTGTCGACGCGGACAATTCAACCTGTGCGAGAACGCCTACCGCTTCTGGATGCAGCCACCCCAGAACCCGCCGCACTTCCACGGCACCTTCGGGACCCACTACTACATCCATCCCGACCAGTACGTCTACCGCGTGCCGGATGAGGTCTCGGATCAGGTCGCGTCGTTCGCCAACTGCGCCCTCGCCCAGGTCTACTACGGACTGGATCGGGCCGAGCTCCGGGCCGGCGAGACGGTGGTGATCCAGGGGGCCGGTGGGCTGGGATTGTCGGCCATCGCCGTCGCCAAGGAGCGTGGGGCGCGCGTGATCGTGATCGACGGCGTCGGCTACCGGCTCGAGGCGGCGGAGGCCTTCGGCGCGGACGAGATCGTCGACCTGCGCGAGCACGAGACGCCCCAGGCCCGGGCCGAGCGAGTGGCGACGCTCGCCGACGGCTGGGGCGCCGACGTCGGAATCGAGCTGACCGGCGTGCCGGCCGCATTCAGCGAGGGCGTGTCGCTGGTCCACCCCGGCGGGCGTTACGTCTCGATCGGCAACGTCTCACCGGGCCTGACGACCGAGTTCGACCCCGGTGCGCTGACCCGCCGCTCGGTGGAGATCATCCCGATCGTCCGCTACCAGCCGTGGTACCTCCACAAAGTGCTCCGATTCCTCGCCGACACCGCCAACCGCTTCCCGTGGGCATCGCTGGTCGACACCGACTTCCAGTTCGATCGGGTCGAGGACGCGCTCCAGAAGTCCGCGCGGCGTGAGGTCCGCCGGGCCAGCATCGTGATGCCGTAGCCCGGCGGTCTCGGCGCGGGGCAGCGCTAACCGCGGGCGGCGTCGTCGCCGTCCGGCCGCTGCTCGCCGCGCAGGAACCGCTCCAGCTCCTCGACCAGGTCGCGCCCGGACGGGAGGTCCGGCGGGCCCTCGGGCACGTCGGGCGCGTCGCCGGGAGCGTCGGTTGGCAGGTTCTCCTCGGTCGTCGTCGCCTCCAGCTCGAAGAGCCGGCCCAATCGTTCGGCGACCTCCGGATTCTCGCGCAGCGCCGACTCGACCTTGCGCAGGAAGTCGGTCGCCACCCCGCGCAGCCGCCCGATATCGAGGCTCGTCTCCAGGGCGCGCTCGGTGGCTTCGAGCAGGGCGAGGCTGACGGCAGGGTTCGGCGCGCCGAGGTAGGGCGGCCCGGCCGCCCAGAGGCTGGCGGCCGGCACGCTCAGGTCATCGAGCGCGTGCAGCAGGACGGTCACGAACGACGTCGGGCCGCTGTATGGCGTGTCCTCCATCCCCAGGCTCGCCAGCCGGGTGTCCAGGGTCGGATTCGGCGTGCGCCGCACGATCGGGGTCAGCCGGTGGGATACCGGCCCGATGAACGCTCCGAGCGTGAGCGCGATCTCGACGCCGACCTCGGCGGCGAACGTTGCCAGGGTCCGGGCCAGGGTCGGCCAGTTGGTGTGCGGCTCCGGCCCGCGCACGATCAGCAGGTCCCGCTCGGCGGCCGGCCGGCGCAGGGCGTACGCGCCGAGCTCCGGATAGTCGAGGCGCCAGCGGCCATCGGCGCCGCGCCTGGTCACCGGGCGCTCGACCGTGAAATCGAAGCAGGCTTCCGGGTCGAGGGTGGCGCTCGCGACCGGCGCCGGGTCGCCGAGCAGGTAGCCGAGGGCCCCGGTCGCGGCGCCGCCGGCGTCGCCCCAGCCACCGAAGGCGGCGAGCAGGATCGGGCGACGCAGGCGCGGGCGTTCGGCGATGCGGAGGACGGTCATGTGGGCATTGTACGCGCTCGACGCCCGGCCTCGTGGCGGTCGGATCGGCACGAGGCCCCATCCAACGTTGGCGCTACACTGGAGCGGCCGTTGGCGGCGGAGGTGGGGATGTGTCCAGCCGAGACTCGGACGAACGGCGAGCTGGAACGGTCGTGCGCGTCCGTCCGGTGCGCGCCGACGACGCCGAGGCGCTGCACCGGATTCGCCTCCGGCCATCCGTCGTGCGCTACACGATGGCGCTGCCGTCGACGCGCGTCGAGGACATGCGGCGACGGATCGAGGGAGCCGGACCGGACGATCACCTGTTCGTGGCCGAGCTGGACGGCCAGGTCGTGGGCATGGCAGGCCTCCACGTGCGCGGGTCGAAGCAGCGCCACGTCGCCGATCTGGGGATCATGGTCGACGACGAGCACCAGGGGCGCGGCATCGGCCGGGCGCTCATGGCGGCCCTGCTCGACATCGCCGACTATCACCTGGGCCTGGCGCGCGTGGAGCTCGAGGTGGTCGCCGACAACCCGGCCGCGATCCACCTCTACGAGAGCCTCGGCTTCGAGCGCGAGGGCCTGAAGCGGCGCGCGTTCCTGGTCGACGGCCGCCTCGCGGACCTCGTGGTGATGGGTCGTCTCCGTGGCCACGCGGCGGCGCGCCCGGAGTAATCCTCGGCGCCTACTCGCCGGCCCGCGCCGACCTGCTGCCACCACACCTCACGTCGCGCCGCGCACCGGCGGGAGCGAGCCGTCGTTCAGCCGACTGGCGATGCAGCGAGCGGCGGCCTCCAGCGCGCGCAGCGCGGATGCCGTCCCGCCGAACATGCTGATCCGCGCCGCGACCTCCTCCGGCGTCAGCCCGGCCAGGTACCAGGCGACGATCGTCGGAAGACGGTAGTAGAGGCGCAGGCCAAGGCGCCACTCGGTGCCGCCGTCCAGCCGCCACATCCACTCCGACGGCTGGGTCGCGCACGCCAGGATCGCCCGTCTCCGCTCGCGGCTGGTGGCGCACGTGTGCCCGCGCAGGACGGCGGCGACCTCGACCGTCGAGTAGCGCCCGGTCGCGCGGAGCAGGGCGTCGGCCAGGTCCAGATGGGCAATATCGAGATGGACGAGACGATCGAGCATGGCCGCGTCCCCGCATACCATCACACGTACTGCAAGTCCGTGCCGGGCAGCCCCGCGTCGGGCCCCGTCATCGCCGTGAACAACCGACGACCCGGGTGCCGTATTCCCGCCGCGCGGACCTCGGCGCCACGGACGGCCGGCGCCGCTCGTCACTGCGCGTAGTGATGATAGCCGGACGTGCGCCGCGCCCGGCGCGGCAACGAGCGTCGACCAGGCCGGGCGCGCGGGGTACAGCGAGATGGGCGGCTACTTCTTCGGGCCGGCCAGCATCGTGATCGCCTGGGCGGCGCGCACGAACTTGTTCTCGGCGAGCTGGCGAATCGTGCGGACATTGAACGCCTGCTGGATCTTCTCGGCGTCGCCCGCGCTCACGCCCTGCAGCGCGTCGATTGGCAGCTCGGCGAGCTCGGCGAAGTCCTTGTTCTCGTGGGCCCGGTCAACGAACTGGGTGATGTCGGCCATGATCCCTCCACGTCTGGTACGCCGCGTGGTACCACTATCAGGTGGCCCAAGACGCGCCATGGGTGCACGGCGTATGCCAGAGAGCCGGCTGAGGAGGTAGCAGGTGACCCTCCCTTTGAGGCCCCAAGGCGACGATCGGAGGGCCACCGGCG
>JALYGH010000497.1 GCA_030777205.1 Chloroflexota bacterium | reverse complement strand
GCACGTCGAGGGTGACGGTACCACCGGACGGCGTGTAGCGCAGCGCATTGTCGACGAGGTTGAGCGCGAGCTGCTTCAGGCGGTCGGGATCGCCGCGCACCTCGACCTGCTCGAGCTCGCCGATGCGTAGCCGCACCTCGCCGGCGAGCGCCCGCTGCTGCTCGTAGACGTCGAGGAGGATCGCATCGAGCGCCAGCCGCTCCCGGGCGAGGGGCTGGCCGGCATCGGCCCGGGCCAGGGCGAGCAGGTCGGCCAGCAGACGGCCCATGCGGTCGGTCTCGCGGGCGATCGAGCGCAGGGCCGGCTCGCGCTCGGCGGGATCGGCATCGGCGCCGCGCAGGAGCGCCTGGACGTTCGTCCGGATGGCCGCGAGCGGCGTCCGCAGCTCGTGGGAGGCGTCGGCGAGGAAGCGGCGCTGGGTGGCGATGGCCGCGTCGAGCTGGCAGAGCATCTCGTTGAAGGTCCGGGCCAGCCGGCCCAGCTCGTCGTGCTGGGGCGGCTCGGGCAGCCGCCGCGAGAGGTCGGCCGAGCTGCCGATGGCGTGCGCGGTCCGCGTCATGCGGTCGACCGGGCGCATCGCGAGCGTCGCGAGCAGCCAACCCAGCCCGGCCGCGAGCGCCGCCGTTCCAACGACGACCCCGCCCAGGATCAGTCGCAACCGTGCCTGGCTCGCCTCGAGCGGCTCGCGCGGCGCGGCCACCTGGAGCATCCCGACCGCCTCGCCGTTCAGCAGGAGCGGCGCGCTGTACACCTCGAGGCGCTCGTCCCCGACGGTCAGCGTATCGTGGACCTCGCGGCCGGCGAGCGCCTGGCGCAGGGTGTCGGGCGGGACCGGCAATGGCTCGGTCATGTTGCGGGACGTCGCCAACACGTTCCCGCGCGGCCCGACGATCTGGGTGTAGAGCCCGTCGTCCACGGTCGGGAGCATCGACGGCAGATCGAGCTGGCTGCCGCCGCGGTACGGATACCCGGCCGAGACGGCGCGCAGCGTGCGCGACGCCTGGAGGGCGCGGAGGCGAATATCGTAGTCGAGCTGGCTGGCGAGCTGCTGCCCGATGACGACGTAGACGAGCAGGGCGAACCCCGCCAGGACGAGGATCAGTATGGTGGTGTACCAGAGGGTGAGCCGCAGGCGAATGGACACGCCGCCCTACTCGCTCCGCAGGACGTAGCCGGCGCCGCGGACCGTGTGGATCAAGCGCGGCTCGCCGGCGGCCTCGAGCTTCTCGCGCAGGTAGCGGACGTACACCTCGATCACCTTCGACTCGCCGTCGAAGTCGTAGCCCCAGACGCGCTCGAAGATCCGTTCGCGGGAGAGCACCTCGCGCGGGTGCTGCATGAACAGGCGCAGCAGCTCGTATTCGGTCGTGGTGAGCGGGATGCGGCGGGGGCCGCGCCGGGCCTCGCGCGCGGCCGTGTCGAGGCGGAGGTCGTCGAACCGCAGCTCGCGTGCCCCGGTGGCGGCCGCCTCGTGGCGGCGGAGCTGGACGCGGACGCGCGCGAGCAGCTCCTCGAACGCGAACGGCTTGACCAGGTAATCGTCCGCACCCGTCTCGAGCCCCGCGACCCGATCCGGGACGGCATCGCGGGCGGTGAGCAGGATGATCGGCAGCGACCCCTCGGCCATCCGCAGTCGCCGGCACACCTCCAGGCCGTCCAGCTTGGGCAACATGACGTCCAGGACGACGAGATCGGGCGTGCGCTCCCGGGCCAGCTCGAGCGCCTCGGCCCCGTCGGCCGCGAGCGACACGGCGTACCCCTCGACGCTCAAGCCGCGGCGCAGCGAATCGCGGATCTCGGGGTCGTCGTCGACAACCAGCACGTGCTCGTTCATGAGGCACCACCTGGACCATAGCATAGCGCGGGGCCGTGCCCCGCCAATCTATCGTACCCAAGCCGGCTCAGCCGGGCTTTGTCTACCTTGGACGACGGCTCAGGCGGCGGAGCAGTACCGTTTCTACCCGCTCGGGAGTGATGGATCGGCGCTTGCCGGATGGCCCTCGGTAGCCGGCGCCGAACGGGACGGGAGGCGCTGGTCCAGCTCGCGGCGAGCGATGGCCAGCCAGCGCGGGCGCTGCTTGTCCAGCTCGCCGAGCGCCCCGAGCTCCGACCGCCCGGCCGCCACGAGCGCCCGACCTTCCGCGCGCACCTGCTCGCCGACCACCTTCATGATCGAGCCGTAAAGGCGACCCCAGCGGCGGTCGGACGGACCGCCGGCGGCGACACCTCGCTCGGTCAGGTCCTGGCGGAAGCGGCCGAACGGGTAGCCGGCGCGCTCCACCTCGCGGAGCTTGTCGACCAGCTCTCCGCGCGCGGTCAGGGCGCGATCCAGGAACGCGATGACCTCGCCGGTCGTGTTCAGGCGACGGTCGCGCCGCAGCTCGGCGAGCGCCGGCGGACCGTCGAGGTCGGCCGGCGTCTCGGCAAAGATGCCGGCCCTCAGCCGCCGCAACGCCCCGAGCACGCCGGCCCCGAGGCGGTAGTACTTCTCGGCCGATTCGAGCGTCCCCAGATAGGCGCCGTCGAGCCGCGCGAGCGCGGCCGCCACGTCCCAGCCGGGCAGGGGCGAGAAGAACTCCGTCGCGTCGACCGCGCAGAGGACGGCCCACTCGGGGTCAAGCGGCCCGCTCGGCGCGAGCTGGGCCCGATTGGCCGCGTGGTCCGGCGCCAGGAAGATGCCGTCGTGGTGGAGCGGCGCGTCGCCGGGCAAGTCGCGCAGCAACTCCGCCAGCCGGGCCGCCAGCAAGGCCGGCGGATCGGCGAGCAGCTCCCCGAGGACCTCGGCGCCGACCTGCTTCGGATTGGCCGTCTCGAGCGTCCACTTGAAGTCGACGGGTTCCAGGACGGTGCGCCCGTCCTGCTGGCCAATCAGCAGCGCGTCGGCGTGGCTCTTGCCGTGGGCCTGGACGGCCGCCGCGAGCGCGGGCTCGGTGGCCAAGACGAGCGCCGTCCGTGTCAGATACCGCTCGCCGCCCGGTCCGGCGCGCTCCACGCCAACCAGGCGCTCGAGGCAGCTCACGCCGATCTCCTCCCAGCGGCGGCCGATCTGCTCGCTGGCGCCACCCCAGTCGCCGATGCGCCAGAGCTGGCGCCCTTCGAGGGGCGAGCGTGCCGAGATGGGACGTCGTTGCGGCTTACTGCCCGATGCGCCGAGGCGTCCGCCCAGTGGACCGCCTCCACGACGCGGTTCGCGCATCGTCACTCGCAGCCCGCCGGCCGAGCCTGGGCCGGCTCGATGGTGGGGGTGAGCCGGGCTGGTTTTTCGTACGCTTCCACGCCCACCAGTGTACCGTGCCGGTGTCCCGAATGGTGCGCGACGGATCGCCGGGGCGTTCGAGGTACCGGACGAGGACGGTGCCCAGACCGCGCCGTCACAGCACAGTCAGCGCCAGGCCACCGGCACACGCCGCCGCCGGCTCGGCGGCGGGCGGGTCGGCGATCACGGATATCGGCGTCCGGCTGCCGGGCGCGACCCGAGCCGGGCTGGCGTCGACTCGCATCCGGCGGTCGGCGTCGCCGCCCCACCAGGCCTGGCGCCGGGCATATTCACGGCTGGTGAAGCCGTCCCGGCTGTCGTAGCCCCAGAGCGGTGCCGCGATCGCCAGCGCTACGAGAAATCCGAAGAGGATGAGCGCGTCCATGATCGCCCCCTACAGCGCACGCGCCGGCCGGCACTCGCCGGCCGGGGTCGCCGCGTCGTCGAGCCAGCTCGCCACGGCGCGCAGCAGGCCGGCCACTACCGCGCGCACCGGGCGGGGCCGGCCGGTCACCAGCGCGACCAGCCGGTCGCGCTCGGCCTCGGCCAGGTGCGCCGCGCAGACGGCGCGGCTCATCTCTTCGATTGCCCAGACAGGATGCGCCATGGTGTAACCCCTCTGCGGTCGTCGTGCGCCGCCCCGATGGCGTGGCGCCCAACGAACGATCCACCGTCAAGATACGCCCGGCCGGTGCGCCGCACACGACGAGAAGCAGGCATATCAGGTCCACGGAAATCCGTGAGACCGGACCGACGGAAATAACCGATGACGATCTGTTTGATGGTTATGTCAGATTCCGCAGATCGGCCCGCCGGCTACCAGGTGCGGCGCACCTCCGCGCCACTCCCGCGAACAATGCCCTACTCGACCGTCCTGGTCGTGATGAGCCGGATCGCGCGGCTTCCCCTCGGGAACCGCGAGCATGGCCGTGGGGCGCCACCGGGGGAGGTCTACCCGCACAAGGGCAAGGCGACGATGATGCGTCCGCCTCGGCAACAGGGGCAGCACGGAGGACGAGCGATGGCCGCGCGGACGATCGCGGACGTGGACGGCAACTACGGCCTGTACGCGAGTCGAGCAGACCGGTGGGCCGGAACTTGCTCCATGCTGTACGCGATGTGAGCGATGCCGGAGCTCCCGGAGGTCGAGACCACCGCCCGCGGGCTGCGCGCCCGCCTCATCGGCCGGCGCATCCTGAGCGCCGGCGGTGTCGACTGGCCGCGGATGCTGCCGAACGCGACCCCCGAGTCGCTCGACGAGGTCGTGCGCGGGCGGGCCGTGGAGCGGGTGGAGCGGCGCGGGAAGTACCTGCTGATCGGGCTGGCGGGCGACGCCTGGCTGGTGGTCCATCGCAAGATGAGCGGGAACCTCGTCGTCCGCGGCGCCGACCGGCCGGCGCCCCGCCACACGCACCTGACGCTCGCGCTCGACGACGGCACCTGCCTCGATTACGCCGATCCGCGCAAGTTCGGCCGCGTGTACCTGTTCCTTGACCGTGCCGCACTCGACGATTTCCTCGCCGCGCGGCTCGGGCCGGAGCCGCTCGAGATCGAGGCGGCCGAGCTCGAGCGCCGGCTGCTCGCCAGGCGCGGTCGGCTGAAATCGCTGCTGCTCGACCAATCCTTCCTGGCCGGCATCGGCAACATCTACACCGACGAGATCCTCTGGACCGCTCGGCTGCACCCCGAACGCCTCGCGACGACGCTCACGCCGCGCGAGCGCGAGCGCCTGCATGCCGCGACCTGTTCGGTGCTGTCGGCGGCGATCGAGCGGCGCGGGACGACCTTCTCGCAGTATGTCGACGAGGCCGGCCTACCGGGCGAGAACCAGCTCCACCTCCAGGTCTACGGTCGCGCCGGTCAACCGTGCCCTCGCGCAGGCTGTGGCCGGCCGATCGAGCGGCGAATCCTGGCCCAGCGCGGGACCTGGCTCTGCCCGCACTGCCAGCGGGAGTAGGGGCCCCCGGCCCCTACTCCAACAGCTTCTCGAAGCGGGCCTGGCCGCGGTACGGGCCGACGATGGCCAGGTGCATGCGCTCGGGCGTCAACAGGTCGCGGGACACCCGTCGCAGGTCGTCCTCGGTCACCGCCTCGATGGCGGCCAGGATCTCGTCGACGGTCTGGACCTCGTTGCGCAGTAGCTCCTGGGCGCCCAGCCACGAGCTGACGGCCCGCGTGTCCTCCATCCGGAGCTGGATGCGGCCCTTGATAAACTCCTTCGCCTTGCGCAGCTCGGCCTCCGGCACGCCCTCGCCCGTGCGGGCCAGCTCGGCGCGGATGGCGCGGACCGTGGGGTCGACGCGCTTCGGGTCGACGCCGGCCGACACGACGAGCGAGCCGGCATCCTGGAAGTGGTTGACGTACGAGTGGACGTCGTATGCGAGCGCCAGCTCCTCGCGGATCGTGACGAACAGCCGCGAAGACATGCCCTCGCCGAGGATTGCGTTGAGGACGTCCAGGGCGTACCGATCCGGGTGGTCGTGCGGGTAGGCCAGCAGGCCGATGCAGAGCTGGGCCTGCTCGGTGCGCTTCGCCTTCAGGGCAACCCGCGGACGAGGGTGCTCGTTCGTCGCCGGGTACATCGGGCCGAACGGGGCCCGCTCCCAGCCGCCGAGGTGCTCGCGGGCGCGGTCGACCACCTCGGCGTGGGACACGTTGCCCGCGACGGCGAGGACGGTGTTTTGCGGGGCGTACTGGCGGCGGACGTACTCGACGATCTCCTCCCGCGTCAGTCGGGTGACGGAGGCTTGCGAGCCGCCGACGTCGCGGCCCAGGGGCTGCTTCGGCCAGAGGACCTCGTCGATCAAGAGGCCGGCCAGGTCCGGCGGGCTGTCCTCGGTCGAGGCGAGCTCCTCGATGATGACCTGGCGCTCCTTCTCGATCTCAGCCGGCGCATAGGTCGAGTTCAGCAGCGCGTCGGCCAGGACGTCGAGGCAGCGCGAGAAGTGCTGGTCGCCGACCTTGGCCCAGTAGACGGTCAGCTCCTTGTCGGTGGCGGCGTTCATCATCCCGCCCACGCCCTCGATCTCCTCCGAGATCTGCTGGGCGGTCGGGCGGCGCTCGGTCCCCTTGAAGAGCATGTGCTCGAGGAAGTGCGAAACGCCGGCGATCTCATCGCTCTCGTAGCGCGAGCCGGCGCCGACGTAAATGCCCACGCTCGCCGAGCGCGTGTGGGGCATCGTGCTGGTGACGATGCGGAGGCCGTTCTCGAGGACCGTTCGCTCGTACATGAAGCTCCTGGCAAGGCGAGGCCCGCACGGGCCGGATGGGTCCAACTACTTCTTCGTGGAGATCTCGGGAGCCTCGTCAACGTTCCTGTCATCCTGAGCTTGCGAAGGACCTAGGCCAACGAGAGACACGAGCCACCGTGCAAGTCGGTCCGTAGATCCTTCGCAAGCTCGGCGCGACGGGGGTGTGACCGGCGCTCTCGTCATCCGCGGCGCAACGATGCACAAGTGTACCCGCCTCCCACGTGGGCGCGAACGATTGACTGTGCGCCGAGGTCCCCCACCCAGCCACGTCGGGCCGCGTTACCGCGCGGCGACGCGGCTGGGCTCGGCGACCAGCGCCCGCAGCCGCTCGGCCAGCCCACGCTTCTGGTCGGCGTGGGCCGGGCTTCCGGCGAGATTCTCGAGCTCGTACGGATCGGCGGCGAGGTCGTACATCTCCTCCTCGCCAGTCTCGTGGGCGACGTACTTCATCGTCTCGGTCCGCAGGGCGGTGAATGCCCGGTCGGAGACCTCGCTGGCCCACTGCTCGAGCACGATCCCGCCTCGCCACTCCCCGGCCCTGCCGTGTACGAGCGGCAGCAGGCTGCGCCCGTCGACCGGACCGCCCGGCGCGACGCCCATGATCTCGGCGACAGTCGGGGCCAGGTCGATGTTGGCGGCCAGGCGGCTCTCGGTGCGCGGCCGGTCAAGGCCGCCGGGCGGGACGACGATCAGCGGGATCCGGATGCACTCCTCGTACCCGCAGGACTTCCCGGGCGGCAGGCGGTGCTCGCCGACCGTCAGCCCGTTGTCCGAGGTGAAGATGATCCAGGTCTTGCCTAGCCGTCCGTCCGCCCGCAGTGCCGCCACGACGTCCGCCACCATGCGATCGAGGGACTGCAGCGACTGGAACTGGCGCTGGCGGAAGCGCAGCAGCCGGGTACGATCGTCCTGATCGAGCCGCGGCAGCGCGCGGATGCTGGCCGGCTTGTCGCCGACGTCTTCCTCGTCGAAGGACGGAACGTCGCCGATGGTCAGGTCCCGGAAGACGCCCTTGTCGCGCTCGTCCGGGGTGGCCGGGCTGTGCGGGGCGCGCGGGGTCAGCCAGAGCAGGAACGGGCGCTCGGGCTCGCCGCGCAAGAACTGCAGCGCGCGGCGGGTCAGCACGCGGCTCAAGTAGTGCTCGCTCGACGAGCCGTAGAACTCGTCGTCGCCGTTGTGGTTCGCGTAGTACCGGTAGTAGAGGCCGCGATCCTCGGAGCTGTCCCAGATGGCGAACCAGTAGTCCCAGCCGGGCGGCCGATAGAGCGAGCGGTACTCGTTGAGGTAGCGCCCCACCAGGCCGGTGCGGACGCCACCGCCGTGGAGCCAGGTCGCCAGGGTGCTCCGATCGTCGAACAGGTCGAACCCGCCGCTCGGGGGCTCGTTGGCGCGGACGCCGTGGTAGCGGGCGTACTGGCCAGTCAGCAGCGAGGCTCGACTCGGGCAGCAGAGCGGCGTGGTCGCGAATGCCCGCTCAAAGCTCACGCCGCGCTGGGCGAGCGACCTGAGGGTCGGCATGACCTCCACGTCGTCGTAGCGCATGTCGTCGGCGACGATCAGCACGAAGTTGGGCCGGGCGCGCAGTACGAGGCCGAGCATGGTGCCGCCCGGACCGCCGGCCAGGGCCACCAGCGCGCCGGCCACTGCCAGGAAGCCGACCACGGCCAGGCCGAGGACGGCCCACGTCCGCGCGCCGAGCCTGGCGAGATGCATCGAGTCTCCGTTCGGGGGGTGGTCAGGTATGGAGCCGCCGAGTCGCGCGGGCGCCCTGACTGACGTGGGCAGGACAGCCGCGCGACGTGGCATCCATCGCCTGCACCGGCAATTGGCTCGGCGCCGGAGCATACCGGCGGCCGGTCCGGGCGCGCAATTCCTCGCGCCGCGCGCGCTCAATCGTTGGGAAAGTCTGCCCCGGTTGGGTATACTTTCGCCCAAGCGAGCGGATCGCTGAAGTGGGGGCACCCCACTTCTTTTCTTGTCCGCTCCGAATCGTGGCTGGAGATCGAGTCACAGCGCGACCACCACCGCCATACGCGACGATGCGAGACCTGTTGGGAGGCGTGAAATAGCTATGAAGTCCGAGTTCCTCACCGCGATCACGCAACTCAGCAGCGAAAAGGGCGTGCCGCGCGAGATGGTGATCGACGCCATCAAGGCCGCCCTGGTGTCCGCCTACAAGCGGAACTACGATTCGCCGGCCAACGACCTGACCGCCGAGATCGAGCCGGACACCGGCGACGTGCGCGTCTACCATCATCCGATGGTCGTCGAGGACTTCATCGACGACCATCCGGAGGGTATCGCCGACGACGACCAGCTCCTCTACAAGGACGCGATCAGGATCCCGGCCGAGGAGCGCAACGGCGTCGAGCCGAAGATCGGCGAGCGGCTGACGATCGACGTGACGCCGCCGTCGTTCGGGCGGATCGCGGCGCAGACGGCCAAGCAGGTCGTGCTCCAGAAGCTCCGCGACGCCGAGCGCCAGATGGTGCTGAACGAGTTCGCCGAGCGCAAGGACGAGATCGTCCACGGCGTGATCCAGCGGATCGAGGCGGGCACGGCGATCATCGAGCTGGGCCGCGCCGAGGCAATCATGCCGCGCAGCGAGCAGGTGCCGACCGAGCGGTACTACCCCGGCCAGCGCATCCGCGTCTACGTCGCCGAGGTCCACGATACCCACCGCGGACCGCAGATTGTCGTCTCGCGCGCGCACCGGCTGATGCTGCGGCGCCTGTTCGAGCAGGAAGTGCCGGAGATCTTCAACGGCGCGGTCGAGATCAAGGCGATCGCCCGCGAGGCCGGCGCCCGCTCGAAAGTCGCCGTCGCGGCGCGTCAGCCGGGCATCGACCCGGTCGGCTCGTGCGTCGGGATGCGCGGGGTGCGGATCCAGAACGTCGTGAACGAGCTGGGCGGCGAGAAGATCGACGTCGTGGAGTGGAACGAGGATCCGGCCCGCTACGTCGCGAACGCGCTGAGCCCGGCCCAGGTGGTCCGCGTCTCGATCGACGAGGACTCCAAGACGGCCACGGTGGTGGTCCCCGAGCGGCAGCTCTCGCTGGCGATCGGCAAGGAAGGGCAGAACGCCCGCCTGGCGGCCAAGCTGACGGGCTGGCGGATCGACATCAAGAGCGACGCCGCGGTCGCGGCCGACCGCGCTCGCCAGGCCGCGCCGGTCGAGCAGGCCCGGCCCGGTGCGCCGGCGCTCGGTGCCGAAGGGCCGAGCGCCCAGGAGC
>JALYGH010000496.1 GCA_030777205.1 Chloroflexota bacterium | reverse complement strand
GCTCCTGCCGGCCCTCGAAGCGACCGGCCTGGTGGTCGGCGAGGACTACTTCCTGGTCTTTGCCCCCGAACGGATCGACCCGGGCAACGTGCGCTACACCGTCCAGAACACGCCGAAGCTGATCGGCGGCGTCACGCCCCGCTGCGGCGAGCTGGCCGTCGACCTGTACCGCGCCTTCATCGACGAGGTCGTGCCGGTCAGCTCGCCGGAAGTCGCCGAGATGTCGAAGCTCGTCGAGAACACCTTCCGCTTCATCAACATCAGCTTCATCAACGAGATGGCCCTGCTCTGCGACCGGATCGGCATCAGCGTCTGGGAGGTCGTGAACGCGGCGTCGACCAAGCCATTCGCGTTCATGCCGCACTTCCCGAGCGCCGGCGTCGGCGGCCACTGCATCCCGATCGTCCCCTTCTACCTGGAAGCTGTCGCGCAGCGGCACGGGCTGATCGCCGAGATGATCCTCGCGGCCGGGCGGACGAACGACCAGATGCCCGGCTTCACGGTCGAGAAGCTGAAGCGGCTCCTCGCCGAGCGCGGCACGAACGTGTCACGGTTGAGGGTGCTGCTGCTCGGGGTGACGTACAAGAAGGATGTCGCGGATTTGCGCGAATCGGCGGCGCTCGAGGTGTTCCGCTACCTGCGCGCCGAGGGTCACGAGGCGGTGTACCACGACCCGCTGATCCCGGAGGTCACCGTGGCCGGCGAGACGTTCCAATCGTCGCGGCTCACGGCCGATCTGCTCCGCTCGGTCGACGGCGCGATCCTGCTCGTCCCGCACTCGCACGTCGATTACGCCCTGGTCGTCGACCAGGCCCCGCTGGTCCTCGACACGACCAACGCGCTCAAGCATTTCGAGAGCGACCGCGTCGTCCCGCTCTGAGGCTGCCCCGGGCCGCTGTGCCACGCCGGCCCCCGCGCTGGCAGGCTGACCGCTGGTCCGATATGCGATCATTCCCGTGTGCTCGCGGATTCCTTCGGATACCCGCCGCCGACCGAGATCGCACAACTCTCATGAGCGACGTCGACCTGCTTCCGGACGACCTGCAAGCGAAGTCGCTGTCCGGCCGCGACATCGTCCTGCTCTACGATGACGTCCTCGCCGCGCTGGACCACTTCGTCGCCACCGGCGTGGCGCCCTTCGCCTGGGAGGGGCTGATCCGTCGCCCCGACGACCTCTTCACCCACGCGGTCCGCCGGGTGGAGCTCCCCGATGGCTCGATGGTGACCGGCATCATCAGCATGGCCATCCTCGAGCGCGACGAGGGGGAGCGCTGGCCCGCCTACGTCGCTCGAGCCGTCGCGGCGTGCCGACTGAGCATCATCGCCGCGCAGGAGGCCTGGGACGAGCAGCCGGGGGTGCTCGGGGCGCGCCTCCACTACTCGCTCGGCGTCTGGACGCACGAGGAGTACGACGCGGCGTACGGCCCGACCGCGTAGGACAGGGCCCGCGGGCGCACCGGTCGGCCCGTGGCCATGCTCCGATCGGCTCATTCCTGCCGTCAGTTAGCCGGAACGTGCCAGATGCTGAGGCCCTGAAGGGTCGTGAGTCCGATCACGGTCCCGTCGGGCGAGAACGCGCACTGACCGTGGGCCGGCACAAAGACCAGATCCCTCGACGGGTGGGCGTACCGGAACAGCAGGCGGGCGGCGCCCGTCTCCCACACCTCCAGGGACCAGTACCGCGCCACGGCCAGGAGCCGACCATCGGGGGAGAAGGCCATGCTCACGACCGGGCCGCTCTCGCTGCTGGCTAGCAGCCCCAACTCCCGACCGGTCGCCGCCTCCCACATGCGGACGAGGCCCAGCGAGCCATCCCCTCGGCCGGTCTCCGCGACCAGGATGTCCCCGGATGGCGAGAAGCAGACGTCACGAGCGTACCCTAGATCTTCCCGCGAGCGCCATTGCTCTCGGCCGGTCGCGGCGTTCCATACCCGTATCCCCGTACCGACCACCGCGGCCAGGGAGCCGCCGTCCGGGGAGAAGGCGACCGGCCAGACGGCCGGCAGGTATACGGCGCCACCCTCCCGGTCCGCCCGCCGGACCTCCACCCTTGACTCGGTCGTGTTCCCCACCGGTACGGCGAAGCGGGCGCCATCGGGCGAGAACAGGGCGCTCGCCGCCTCGTACATCACGCCGCGCGGGAGCCCGAGCCCGCCCCCGCCGTCGGATGCGCGAAGCGGCCGCCCGGTCCCCGTCTCGCGGAGCTCGAACTCGAAGCCGGCCGGGCGGGCAGGGGTCACGAGCAGGACTTCGCCGGTCGGCGAGGCCGCGGCCGCGAGGGCCGCGTGGCGGGGAAGCTCCGCGAGCGGCCCGTGCTCGCCCGTATCCACGAGGACGCCGGCAGGGCCGCCCTGCGCGTCGGTGAACTTGCCTCTCAGGGTGTAGCGTTCGCGCCCTGTTGGCAGATCCCAGACCGTGACGGTCCCGTCACCTATCTGCGCAATCAAGTTCCGCAGGCCGGCGAACTCGACCCGCCGGACGGCGGGCGGCTCGACCCCGGAGATCACGTTCGTGGCCCACGAGTTCTCACGGAAGATCCGCCGCCTCCGCAGCTTCGCAACACGCCGACCGGTCCTCAGGTCCCAGACGGTCACCATCTTGTCGGCGCCGCCCGCGGCGACCAGCGCGCTGTCGGGCGAGAAGGCTAAGCACTCCGGGTCGTTCTCCCAGAGCCCGCGAGGGACCAGCATCCCCTTCAGCGTCAGGCGCTCGGCGGTGACGGGCGTGATCCGGGGGCGTCGAGGCGAGGCAGGCAGCCCCCAGCCCGGCCTCCATCTCTCGGCGATGTCGGCAACGGCCACCCAGGCCAACCGCAGCCCCGACAGCACGGCGGCCGGGATGAGGATGAGAGCCATCAGGGGGAACCACAAGACAGTCGCCAGGAGATCGAGGAGCCGCCTGGCCCCACCTTCGTCCGGTGACTGCACGTTCAAGTCTTCATCCTCCATTCGAGATCGCGGTGGAGTGGAGTGCGAGAGCCGGACCGCGACTGGGATGCTTTGTCACCGGCTGCCAGAGGCGAGCAGGTCTCCACCAGCCGCCGAAGGTCGTCGGTGCGCCGCCTACGCGGCTCGGGCGCGTATGGCTGTGGCTCGCAAGCTTAG
>JALYGH010000495.1 GCA_030777205.1 Chloroflexota bacterium | reverse complement strand
GGAGACGACGAAGATGTCGACGACGCTGCGCCAATTGAGCTGGGAGAGCGCCGCCGGGACCGCACGGAGGAACTCTTCCACGCTACGTCGAGCCCTCCGCGGACGGTGGCCCGAGCAGTTCGACGAGCAGCGCCTTCTGGGCGTGGAGACGGTTCTCGGCCTGATCGTAGGCGATGCAGCGCGGACCGTCCAGCACCTCGTCGGTGATCTCCTCGCCGCGGTGGGCGGGCAGGCAGTGCATCACCAGGGCGCGCGGGCCGGCCGCTCGCAGCAGCCCGTCGTTCACCTGGTACGGCGCGAACACGGGGCGTCGCCGTTCGGCCTCGTCCTCCTGGCCCATGCTGAACCAGGTGTCGGTGTAGATGAAGCCGACATCCCGCACCGCCTCGACCGGATCTTCCAGCAGCCGCAGCTCGGTTCCGTGCTGCTCGGCCAGCTCGCGGGCACGCGCGCCGATGCGCGCGTCCGGTGCGTAGGCCAGTGGCGTGGCGACGCGTAGGTGCACGCCGAGGACCGGCGCGGCGAGCATCAGCGAGTGGGCCACGTTGTTGCCGTCGCCGACGTAGGCCAGCCGCTGGCCGGCGAGCGTGCCGGCGCGCTCGGCGAGCGTCTGGAAGTCGGCGAGCGCCTGGCACGGGTGCTCCAGGTCGGACAGGCCGTTGATGACCGGCACCGTCGAGTGGCGGGCGAGCGACTCGACGTCGGTGTGCGCGAACGTGCGTGCGACGATGCCGTCCACCATCCGCGAGAGCACGCGCGCCGCGTCGACGGAGGCCTCGCGCTCGCCGAGGCGGACCTCGCTCGGCGAGAGGTACAGCGCCCGGCCGCCGAGCTGGGCCATCCCGACCTCGAATGAGACGCGCGTCCGCAGCGACGGCTTCTGGAAGACCAGGGCGACGATCCGACTCGCCAGGACCGGGTGGGGACGGCGAATCCTGACGTCGTGCTTCAGGTGGGCCGCGCGATCGAGTACCGACGCCAGGCGCGGGCCGGAGAGGTCGGCCACGCCGACGAAGTCCTTGACGTGCACGCTCCCACCTCGTGGATACACGAAGCATCCGGTTGTCGCAGTGCTGCGTCCCCGCCGTGCGTCAGGCGGCGCGGGCACCCAGGTGCGCAGTATAGCACGCTACTCCGAGCCCGCCTTTGATTACGAGGGCGTCCGAACTCGCAGGCCCACCGGCTGTTGGCGAGCGAGACGGCGGTGTTCGTGGGTCACGGCGGATGGTCGCGCGGCATGTGCCACAGCTCCTGGCGCGGAGGCCGGCACGAGTGGACCGGCGGGTGGTCAGACCGCCGCAGCATCGAGGGAGGTGATGTCGCGAGGGGGGCCAGCCTCAGATGTACGACATCGACGCGGGACGCACCTCCAGAACCTCGCCCCGGCCGACGTCACCGAGGGCTCGGAGCTGCTGCAGTCGCTCACGCTAGCCGTCGAGCAGATCTGCAAGCGAATCGCCCTGCGCAAGCCCAGTGTCGGGAGTAGCGCGTGCGCTTCCTATGCCATCATCGTAACTGGGCTGTCGTCGTTCTCGGAGTGCGGCCCCGGAAAGACGCCCCACCGTGGATAGCGAGATCGTGAACGCGTGTCCTCGTGGCGTCGCCAACTTCAGCGGCCAGGTATCGGCGCGGGCGGCGCTGGGACGGCAACCGCCCCGTGCGCGGCGTGCCGCTCCACGCCCGCCGACCTCACCATACCTTTGCCCGAGCTGACCGGTAGCCGTCGATGCTCGGCTTAGACAAGGATGGAGGACGCGATGACCGGCTTCAATGGCCTAGGACTCGGGCTCGGCTCTCTGCCCCGTCTTTCGGGTGCCCAGACTCGCTCGATCAGCCCCGAGAACTTCTCCGGCGAGAAGGGCCGGGGAGGGATGGCGACCGAGGGCACCGGCGCCGAGCCGGCGCGCGACCTCGGGCGCGGCTGGAAGGTCTCGCCGAGCGTCGTCATCCGGCCTGGGGAAACCTTCACCGTCGCCGACATCCGGGGCTCGGGCGCGATCCAGCAGATCTGGCTCACGACCCACTACCACAATTGGCGCCGGCTGGTGCTGCGTTTCTACTGGGACGGCGACGCCCGCCCGGCCGTCGAAACGCCGCTCGGCGACTTCTTCTGCAACGGCTGGTGCCGCTTCTCGCAAGTCAGCTCGCTGCCGGTCGCGGTCAACCCGAACGGCGGGATGAATTGCTTCTGGGAAATGCCCTTCCGGGCGGCCGCGCGGATCACCCTCGAGAACGTCGCGCGGCCCGGCAACTACCCGATTGGCGACCTCTCCCGACCGCCGGCCGGGCCCGAGGAGGCCACCGTCTATTACCAGGTGAACTACACCCTGACCGGCGTGCCCGATGACCTCGCCTACTTCCACGCGCAGTGGCGCCGCTCCAACCCCCTCCCCTACAAGGAGGTCCACACGCTCGTCGACGGCCTGCGGGGAAGCGGCCACTACGTCGGGACCTATATCGCCTGGGGCGTCAACAACAACGGCTGGTGGGGCGAGGGCGAGATCAAGTTCTACCTGGACGGCGACCGGGAGTTCCCGACGATCTGCGGCACCGGGACCGAGGACTACTTCGGCGGCGCCTGGAACTTCGACGTCCCGGGCCAGGGCTACACCGAGTTCTCGACGCCGTTCCTCGGGCTCAGCCAGGTCCTCCGACCGGATGGACTCTACAAGTCCCAGCAGCGCTTCGGGATGTACCGCTGGCACGTGATGGACCCGATCCGCTTCCAGTCGGACCTGGCGGTCACGATCCAGGCGCTCGGCTGGCGGGCCGGCCGACGCTACCTGCCGCTCCAGGACGACATCGCCTCGACGGCGTTCTACTACCTGCGCGAGACTTCGTCGCCGCGCCCATCCCTCCCGGACGCCGACGGCCTCGAGGTGGTCTGAGCCTCAGCCGAAGCGGCGGGCGGAGTACAGCACGCCGCCGATCAGGCTCTGGCCGAGCAGGACCAGCCGGCGCAGGATGCCGATCGCCAGCGCCACTTCCGCCGGCACGCCCATCGCGCCGAACAGCAGGACGAACGTCAGCTCGGTCGTGCCGAGCCCGTTCAGCGAGATCGGGAGCAGCGCCACCGCCAGCACGACCGGCGTCACCACGGCCGCCTGGGCGAGCGTGATGTCGGCGCCGACGGCCAGGCTGTACAGGTAGATGTTGACGATCGAGAGCCCGTTCGCCACCATCGAAACGGCGAGCGCTCCGGCGATCAATGGGCGCCGGTGCGCGTACGAGCGGATCGCTTCACCGGCGGCTTCGACCCGCGGCCGGATCTTGCGTCCGACTAGCGGCACCCGCTCGACGTGGGCCAGCAGGCCCCACGCGCTGCCGAGGCGCGGCGAGCGCGCCAGGAGCAGGCCGACGACGGCGACGCCGACGACCAGACCGGCCACCAGCAGCTCGCCGAGCTGGAGGGGCACGACCGTCGGATTGAGCGTCACCGCGATCACGCCGAGCAGGAGCACCGAGATGGCGCCAATCAGCCGATCCATGATGACGGCCGCCGCCGAGCGTGTCTTCGTCGTCAGCCGGATCGACGCGCCGTACGCGCGGACGACATCGCCGCCGAACCGCGACGGCAAGACATTGTTGAAGAACATCGCGACCAGGTAGAGCCGGATCAGGGTCGGCATCGGCGCGGCACCGCCCTGGCCGGCCAGCATCATCTGCCAGCGGCGGACGTTGAGCACCATCGCGAACAGCGCCGAGCAGGCGGCGAGCGCGACCCACCCCCAGGTTGCCGTCCCCAGCGTCGCGATCGAGTCGCCGAGGCCGACCTTCCAGAGAACGTACGCCGAGAGCCCGAGCGTGACGCCGATCTTCAGGAGCTGGCCCGGTCGTAGGCCCGGCTTCGCCGGCACCTGAGCAGACGAGCGGACTGGCGCCGTGGCGGCGGCCTCGTAGCTGACGGTCATGGGGTCACTTCCTACTCCGGGGGATTCGGCGGGCGCGGGCGGCCGTCCGGGCGTACAGGTCGACGTAGCGCGCCGCCAACGTGGGCCAGTCGAACTCGCGACGCACCCGCTCCTGGGCCCGCCGGCCGAGATCGTCCGCCTCGTCAGGGTGCGTCGCCAGGCGGACCAGCGCGTCGGCGATGCCGGCCGTGTCTTTCGGGCTCACGAGGATCCCGGCGTCGCCGACGACTTCCGGCGTCCCGGCCGAGTCGGCCGCGATCACCGCCATGCCGGCGCTCATCGCCTCCTGGATGACCGTTGGCGAGCCCTCGCGCTCGGACGGGAAGACGAAGATCGACGACGTCTGATACAGCCGCCGCAGCTCGGGCGCGTCCCTGTCGAGCCAGCCCCAGAATCGCACCGACGCCTGGCCGCGCGCCGCCTGGTATTCGAGCGTCGCCCGGTACGGACCGTCGCCGACGATGTTGATCTCGAGGTCGAGCGGCACGCGCTCGGCCGCCGCGAGGAGGTACTGGACGCCCTTGAATTCGTGCAGCCGCGACACCGAGAGGACCCGCAGCTTGCCGTTGCGATGCGCCTCGCTAGCGGGGCCGCCGGCCGGCGGCTCGGCACCGTCGTCGCCGAGCGGGCTGCACCCGTTCGGGATGACGTCAACGTCGACGTCGGGCGCGTGGGCCTGGATCCGCGACTTCAGGTGCTCGGAGACGGCCGCCACGGCGTCGGCATCGCGGACGAGCCCTCGCCAGACCGGCCCGAGCAACTGGTGATCGAAGCGAAAACGATTCGGATTGTGGCCCGGCACGTCGGAGCCGCGCGCCGTCAGGACGTAGGGCAACCGGCCCACCCGACGCAGCCCGAAGGCGATCGGACCGGTCGGAAAGATGAAGTGGGCGTTGCAGACGTCGTACGCGTGGCGGCGCGCCAACCGGGCCGCCTCAACCGCCCCGCTGAAGACATACGTCGCCATCTCGTGGGTGTGGCAGACCTCCTTGCGCGATCGGAGGCTCGGGACGCGGTAGACGTGGACCCCGTCGAGCACCTCGCGACGCTGCACGCCGCGGAAGCCCATCGTCACGACGTCGACGTGGTGGCCGAGGCGGACGACGTTGCGCGCCAGGTTGAAGGAGGAGGTCGCCCCACCGGCCCCGAGCGGCGGGAACTCGTAGTTCAACATCAGGATGCGCACGGGGCCACCTTCGGACGAGGCGAGCACGCCAACGGTCGGGGCATCCGCCGCTCGGGGCGCCGCCACCGGCTGCCGTCGAGCCGTCCCATCGAGACACGCGCGGGGCCGTAAACGGGCCTGATCAAGCGGGGACGGGCTCCTTTACTGGCACGGGCCATGCCCGGGCGGCAGGATTGTGTCACACCTCCCCACCTGAGTCAAGGTGGGGCGCGGCCGTCGGCCATCCGTATCCAGGAGTGGACAGAGGCTCGGCAGGCGACGCCAGATGGACGGGACGGTCGCCATCCGGCGCGGTGTCGTGACTGTGACGTCCGCTGGCGTCGCGCGTGGCGCCAACGCCTTCACGCTGAACAAAGCGCTCGCCGGGCGCCGCCGGGTTGCCCGAACGAGATGGCAGGTTGCCCTAACGGGGTCTTGGCCGATACCCTGAACATGGCACGCGACGGCGCGCCGCTCGATACGAGGGCGTCCGGTCTGGCCCTGACTCGACCGCGACGTGCCCGAACAAATGGATCCGTCAAAGTCCTATACAAAACATGGGGAAACGCTGTGCAACACGGTATGATTGTTGGCGATGGCACCAACATTTGATCCGGAGCTCGACGAGGTTGCCCGCGCGTCCGACCGGCCCACCTACAACACGGCCGCCGTCGAGCAGCGGACCGGGCTCCGCCCGGCCACATTCCGGGCCTGGGAGCGCCGGTACGGCTTCCCGAAGCCGCGTCGGCTGCCCGGAAACCAGCGGCTCTACTCCGATCAGGACATCGCCGCGATCCGCTGGCTGCAGCGCCGAACGGACGAGGGCCTCTCGATCAGCCACGCCATCCGCCTGCTTCGGGATCGGCTGACCGAGACCGTCGCGTACGTGCCGCCGGCCGAAACGCCCACCGGCCGCCCGCCGGCCCAGCTCGCGGATGAGCTGCTCCGTGCGCTCGTCGCATTCGACTCGCCGACCGCCGAGCTGATCCTCAGCGAGGCGTTCGCGATGTATCGCGTCGAGGAGGTCTGCGAGCAGGTCATCGAGCCGACGCTGGTGGAGGTGGGCGAGCGCTGGCACCGTGGCGAGCTGACCGTGGCGACCGAGCACTACGCGACCAGCTTCATCCGTCGCAAGCTCTTCGCCCTGTTCAACGTCTACGAGACCGGCCGCGGCCGCGGGCTCGTCTTCACCGCCTGCGCCCCCGAGGAGTGGCACGAAGTCGGCATCCTGATGGTATCACTCTTCCTCGTCCGCCACGCGTACAAGGTCTCGTACCTGGGCGCCAGCCTGGTGCCGGCCGGCCTGGCCGAGACGCTCCATCACCATCGACCGGACCTCATCGTGATCTCTGCCGCGTCGGAAGAGACGGCCGAGCACCTCCACACCATCGCGGACGTGATCGCGAACCTGCCCGAGCCGCGCCCGCTCCTGGCGTTCGGCGGTCGCGGGTTCGACGATGAGACGTTCCGCCGCGGCCTCCCGGGCACCTACCTCGGACCGACCGCGTCCAGCGCAGTAGAGATGATCGGGCGACTGCTTGGCGGCGACACCGGCAATGGGCACCGCTCGGTCGCGTCGTAGGCGGGCCTAGGCCTGCTTCGTCGGCCCGTAGCGCTCGACGATCTCCTGGATCAGCCCCGAGGTGGAGCGCCCGGCCTCGAGCGAGATCAGCTCGACGCGCCCCCCAAAGCGGCGGACGACGTCCGCCTCCGGGATCGGCTTGACGGCGTAATCGGCTCCCTTGACGTAGATCTCAGGTCGGACCGCCGCCACCAGGCGCTCCGCCGTCGGCTCGTCGAAGACGACGACGTAGTCGACGCAGGTCAGCCCGGCCAGCAGCTCCGCGCGCTCCGCCTGGGGCAACACCGGACGGTCCGACGACTTGTACGTCCGGACCGACGCATCCGAGTTCACGCCGACCACCAGCACGTCGGCGAGCGACCGGGCCTGCTCCAGTGAGCGCAGGTGCCCGACGTGGAGCAGATCGAACGAGCCGTTCGTCAGCGCCACGCGCTCGCCGGCCCGTCGCCGCTGTGCGAGCCCCGGCAGCAGCCCGTCGAGCGCGATGATCTTCGTAGCGGTCGACCGCCATCCCCGTCGCTCCACCGACGTCCCGTCCTCCAATGCGTCCAGTCCTCCAAGTCGAACCCCGGCGGCGATGGTCGGGCCTCGCCATTCTAGCCCGCCACGCCGGCCGTGCTCGGCCCCTCGGCGGGCGTGCCCCGCTGCGCCCGTGCGCCTCCACGACCGGCCCTTGCCCGAGCGGCGGGCCGCCCGGTATGCGCAGGCCGCCCCGACCTGCTCGGACACCCGCGCCCGAGTCCGCCAGCAGCTCCGGCCGGTCCCAGGCTCCGCGACGACCCCGTCCCCCGACCAGATCGTCGAGATCCCCCGCGCCCGCTGCGACCGCCACACCGCCATCCCGGCGTTCATTGCCCGAGCCTGCCCCATGACGGTGAAGCCGAGCTTAGAGGTCGATGCCGACCTGACCCCAGCCTTCGGTCACGGCTCGTACCTCCGGGCTGTCGGTGCCGTAGAGCTCGCCGGCATTGGCGACCGTCCGGCGGGCGAAGCGCACGAAGCCGGTGTTGGGCCGCACCCGCGAGTCCCGCAGCGTCTCGTACCAGATGCGGCCGGCCTTCTCCCATGCATGCCCGCCGAGGCGCGAGGCGACCAGGTAGAAGGCGTGGTTGGGGATCCCGGAGTTGATGTGGACGCCGCCCTGGTCCTCGAACGTCCGGACGTAGTCGCGCATGTGCGCGGGTTGCGGATCCTTGCCGAGCAGCGGATCGTCGAACGCCGTGCCGGGTGCCTTCATCGAGCGGATGGCGACGCCCCGGAGGTTCGTCCCGGCGAACAACTCCGACCCGATCAGCCAGTCGGCCTGCTCGGCGGTCTGGTTGCGGGCGCGCTGCTTGATCAGCGAGCCGAACACGTCCGCCAGCGACTCGTTCAGCGCGCCGGACTGGTAGAAGTAGACGAGCTGGGCCTCGTCTTCCACTACGCCGTGGGTCAGCTCATGGCCGATCACGTCGAGCGCGGCGGTGAAGCGGTTGAAGATGTCGCCGTCGCCGAACACCATCTGCCGGCCGTCCCAGAAAGCGTTGTCGTAGCGCTGGCCGAAGTGGACCACCGCGTCCAGCGGCAGACCTTCGTCGTCGATCGAGTTGCGCTCGTACACGTCTCGGTAGAACTCGAACGTCAGGCCGAGCCCGTCGTAGGCCTCGTTCACGGCCGTGTCCTGACTCGGCGGCCCTCCCTCGACCCGGACCACCTCACCGGGCAGGTCCTGCGTGTGGTGAGCATCGTAGATCGTGCGCCGCGGCCGGACCTCCATAGCCTCCGGCCTGGGCCGCCGCGCCGGGCCCTGGACTGGCCGCGGCGGCTGTGCCATCCGCAGCGCACGGAAGGTCTGGTCGGTTGCGAGCGTCCGGAGGGCCGCGTCGCGTTGCTGAGGAGTCCCATTCTGAGCCACCGATTGGAGCACGATCGGCGGCACGAAGCACAGGCGATGGTTGTGGACGTGCAACCTTCGCAACATGGTGGCTACCTCCCCAGCAGTGGCGCCAGCGCCCTCGCCGACGTGAATTGGCCCCTGAGATCCTCCGAGAGCGTGACTACAACCAGGACCAGGGTACCGCAGGCCGGCCCGCCCGCGATACCGAGAAACCCGTACGTGCGCCCGCATCCGGCCAGCTGGGGGAGCGACTCGCCCGGGAAGCGTCCCGCGGGCCTTCGGCGGAGCTCGTCCGCCCTCGAACAGGGAGTGCGCCGTGTCGGCATGACGTCGAGCGCCCGGTTCAGGAACGTCCTGGCGAAGGCGTCGAAGCCCTCGGAAGTTCCGGGCCGCTCAGGCCGGCCTGGCAGGGCTGCTCGTGACGCCGTCCACGTTGAACTCGATGCGCTCCGTCCCAGAAAACCGCTGCGGAAGGAAGCGTTCCAGCGGCGTGCGCGTCTTCGCCGTTCCCGTGGTGATAAAGTCCCTGATGATCTGCCCGGTCAGGGCGCTGAGGTGGATTCCCTTATTGCGGTGGCCGGTCGCCACATACGCGCCATCCAGCCCTGGGATCGGCCCGATAATCGGCATTCCGTCGGCCGATAACGGGCGCGGTCCAGCCAGGTGGTACACGACCTCTGCCCTGCTTAACGACGGTATCACGTACGTGGACGAGCTGAGCATGTACTCGCGGCCCTCGACGGTCGGTTTCGAGTCATATTCAAGCCGGATCATGTCTCCGGGCAGGTCGCTGAAGCGATTGGTGCCCGTCGCCCCGACGCTCAGCATCCCGTCCTTGCGCGGCGACGCCTCTCCCCCTGAGGGGCGTGAGACTTGCAGCGGGAACTCCTCCGGATGCTTCACCCGGAGGGTCTCACCCTTCAGCGGCTTGATCGGCACCGGAAATCCTAGCCAGTTCGAGGCAATGTCAGACCAGGCCCCCATGCATATCACAACATTCTCGCACGGAATCTTGCCGCCCGTGTGAACAACACCGCCTATCTTGTCGCCCTGTTGCTCCAGTCCTATAGCCCTCAAGTACAGGAACTCCACGCCGCTGTTCTTGGCTGCCGTCGCTTGGGCACGAGCAAGCTCATAGCCATCGACTTGAGCAGAACCTTTCAGGAAGGCGCCGCGCTCCACCTCAGGATTGATTCGGGAGTCTAAGGCGAGGACGTCCTCTCGATCCAGCCACTCGACTTCGATATCCCCGTCACTCGTCTCAATGTCCCGCTCGAGACGCAGCATGTCCTCATCATTGAAAATCGGCATCAAAGTATCGAAGTGATGAAGCTGGGGGTCTATGCCGGAGCGTTCCTGAAAGCTTGGGACGGCGTCAAACAGCGCATCGCGAGCCTCCATAGCCAGTTTATATTGTACTTTTTCGTTCCAGATCATTTTCCACACAAGGCCCGTACCATGAAGCGTACACCCCGAACCTAACGGCTTGTCGTCAAGGACCGTCACGTTCAAGCCCGATTCGCCGAGATAGTAGGCCACGCCAGTTCCAATTACTCTAGCACCTATGACCACGACATTCCTGGAAGAACTACTCATATCCTTGCCCTCCCGAAACGACGCATATTGGCTGCCCGCGGTTGCTCGACGGGACTATCAGGCTGCTGAAATAGGTGGTCCGGGATGGCGTCGAGCGAGTTCAGGCCCGAGGGCGATGGCGAAGCGGCCGTCGGCGGCGGCCCCCGGGGTGGCTCCGGCACCGACCGGACTGTCGATGGCGGCGCCGCGGGTCCGTGGGGGGCTGGTCGGCGCGGCGGGGCCGCCGTCCGGTCAGGCGGCAGCGGGGACCGGCCGCCCGTCCGGCGCCAGGCGGCTGAGGCGGACGAGGTTGTAGGCGGTGGCGACGAGGTAGCCCGCGAGGCTGGTGCGGTCGAGGCCGCGGAAGCGGGTCCGCCGGAAGCCGCCGATCGTCTTCATCCAGCCGAAGATCTCCTCGACCCGCTTGCGGATCCGCTGGCTGACGGCGTAGCCGGGGTGGCGCGTCGTGCGGCCGTCGATGGCGCTGCGCCGCCCGCTGGTGTTCCGGGCGACGTGCGGGGTGACGCCGCACCCGCGGATCTCGGCGACGCAGTTGCGGGTGTCGTAGTGCTTGTCGCCGCCGAGCGTCTTGGGGCGGAACCGCCGCTCCCGCGCCGCTCGCAGCAGCTTCGGCGTCATGTCCCGCTCCGCAGTCCCGTTGGCCTCGCTCATCTGGAAGTCGACCAGCAGGCCCTGGCGGTTCTCCATCAGCGCGTGCCCCAGGGAGACGAGCTTCGCTTCCTTGCCCTTCCCCTTCCGGAACAGGCGCGCCTCGGGGTCGGTCGTGCTCCGATGCGTCGCGTTCGACCGCTTCTCGCCACGGAAATCGACGCTCGGGTTGCCGGGGTCATCCGGCGGCTCCTGGCTCGGCTCCTCGTCACGCCGCCGGAAGCTCGTCAGGCTCGCGGCCGCCTCGATCAGCGTCCCGTCGACCGTGAAGTGCTCGTCCGACAGCAGCCCGCGCTCGTGGGCGAGGGCCACCACCTCGTCGAAGAACTGCTGCCCGGCCGCGTGCTCCAGCAGCCGCTCCCGGTTCTTGGAGAAGGTGCTCGCGTCGAAGCTCGGCTCGACCACGCCCATGTCCAGGAACCAGCGGAACAGCAGGTGGTAGTCCAGCTCCTCGCAGAACGCCCGCTCCGAGCGGACCGAGTACAGCGCGATCAGCAGCGACGCCTCCAGCAGCCGCTCCGGCGGGATCGACGGCCGCCCATCCTCGGCGTACATGCGGTCGAACGCCGGCGACAGCCCGGCCAGCGCCTCGTCCGCCCAGCGCTTGATCGCCCGCAGCGGATGGTCGAGCGGCACCCGGCTCTCCAGGTCCACGAACGCCAGCATCGACACCTGCGGGTCCTGCCGCCCTCGCATCCTCGCCACCTCTCCGGTCGATGGCCCCATCCTACCGAACGACACGGCCGCGCCGGTAGTCCGGCGCGGCCTATTTCAGCAGCCTGCTA
>JALYGH010000494.1 GCA_030777205.1 Chloroflexota bacterium | reverse complement strand
CCCCACCGCTTCACGCTGCGTGCGCGGTGTGAGACCCGTGTCCGGATCGTCAGACGGCGGCCAGCTCGCCGGCCGGCTTCCCGGCCTTCAGGTCGCCGTCAGCGGTGCCGCAGACCGTCTCGATGATCAGGCGCGAGACGACGTACGGATCCATGTTCGCGTTCGGCCGCCGATCTTCGATGTAGCCCTTCTTGTCCTGGGCTACCTGCCACGGGATGCGGACCGAGGCGCCGCGGTGCGAGACGCCGTAGGAGAACTCCTTGTAGGAGGCCGTCTCGTGGTGACCGGTCAGCCGGTCCTCGATGCCGTCGCCGTAGTTGGCGATGTGTAGGTCGTGCCGCGTGCCGAGCGCCTCGGCGGCGGCGATGCAGGCGTCGTAGTCCTCGCGCATCGCCTTCGTCGAGAAGTTCGTGTGGCAGCCGGCGCCGTTCCAGTCGCCCTTCACCGGCTTCGGATCGAGCCGTGCCGAGACGAAGTTGCCGGAGCTGGTCGGGAAGTCCTCGGCCGTGCGGTAGAGCAGCCAGCGGGCGATCCACAGCTCGTCCGCGACCAGCGGCGCGGTCAGCGGGCCGACCTGGAACTCCCACTGACCGGGCATGACCTCGGCGTTGATGCCGGAGATCGACAGGCCCGCCTTGAGGCAGTTCTCCAGGTGCGCCTCGACGACCGGGCGGCCGAACACCTCGTCGGCGCCCACGCCGCAGTAGTAGCCGCCCTGCGGGGCCGGGAAGCCGTTGTCGGGCCAGCCGAGCGGCTTGATGCCGTCGAAGAAGGTGTACTCCTGCTCGAAGCCGAACCAGGTCTCGTGATGGGCGTACTTCTCGGCGATCTCCCGGCAGGCCGCGCGGGTGTTGGACGGGTGGGGCTGGCCGTTGACGAGGAAGACCTCGCACATCACCAGCTTGTGGGGCTCGCCGCGGATCGGGTCGTCGCACACGAAGACCGGCTTGAGCACGCAGTCGGACCGGTCGCCGGTGGCCTGCTGGGTGCTCGACCCGTCGAAGCCCCAAATCGGCGGCTCCTTGCCCATCGGGACGACCTTGGCCTTCGACCGCAGCTTATGGGTCGGTTGGGTCCCGTCGATCCAGATGTACTCTGCCTTGTAGAACTCGTACTTCTGCGGCACGCTCGTTCCCGCTCCTTCCATCGTCGACCCCTGGATCTGCGCCCAGGCACTCGGATGCAGCTTGTTGGTGTCGGCTCCCCAGGCCCCCGGCCGATGGTGGCCTGGTCGGGCCTGCGCCGCGCCGGTCCGAAACCCTGACGGCTCCCCGGGTCAGCCGGCGCACGCCCCCGGTCCGTCTCGTGCGAGGCGGCTCCGTACCGTTGCTCCAGATGGTACCGGCCGATCTGGCCCACCCACCACGGACAATCCGGCCGAAATCGCCCACCGTCGTTTATGCAGCGTGCACAAACGCGGTGCGTGACGAGCGGTGAGCGACGAGTGGAGCCCGGGGGACATGCCCTCGCTCGCCGCTCATCGGTCGTCACTCGTCGCGCTATACTGGCCGCGTGGCGAAGTACGACCCGCTCCGCGACCACCTGGCCGGGTTGCCTCGCTTCCAGAAGCGCCTGACGATGAGCTTCGCGACGATCGAGGGCCTGCTCGGCGAGCCGCTGCCGCCCTCAGCCCACCAGTACGACGACTGGTGGCGCGGCCGCGCGAGATGGCGCAAGGTCATCGAGGGACGCCCGTGGGAGGAGGTCGGCTGGGTCGTGGACGAGCTGGACTTGCGCTCGCGGCTCGTCACCTTCCGGCGACAGGAGTGAGTTCGGCATGATCGATCGCATCACCACGAGCTACTATCGCCTGCCGCTCGAGCCGATGGGCGACGCCGGCCACGGCCTGCTCGATACGGAAGAGCTGATCCTGGTCGAGATCGCCGCCAACGGGCTGGTCGGGCACGGCTACGCCTACACGATCGGGCGCGGCGGTCGCGCGGTCCGGGCGCTGATCGAGCACGACCTCGCCCCGCTCCTGATCGGCCAGGACGCGACCGACGTCGAGGCGCTCTGGGAGCGGATGTGGCGGGGCGTCCTGTACGTCGGGCGCGGGGGGCTCGCGGCATTCGCCATCGCGGCGCTCGACATTGCCCTCTGGGACCTGCGCGGCCTGCGCGAGCAGAAGCCGCTCTGGTCGCTCGTCGGCGGCACCGCCCGGGCCATCCCGGCCTACGGCAGCGGGGTCGACCTGCCGAAGCCGCTCGACGGACTGCTCCGCCAGGTCGAGGGGTTCCTGGCGAAGGGTTACCCCGGAGTGAAGGTGAAGATCGGCAAGCCCGAGGCGCGCGAGGATGAGGAGCGGGTCGCGGCCGTCCGCAAGCTGATCGGCGACCGGGTCGACCTGATGCTCGACGCCAACATGGCCTGGACGGCCGACGAGGCCTTCGAGCGCGGCAGGCGGCTGGCCGAGTACCGCCCGCGCTGGCTCGAAGAGCCGAGCCCGCCCGAAGACGTGCCCGGCCACGCGATGCTGCAGCGCGAGTTGCCGATGCCGGTCGCCGTCGGCGAGAGCCTCCACAGCGTCGCCGAGTTCGCCCGTTATGTCGAATCGAAGGCGCTCGGCGTGCTCCAGATCGACCCGGTCACGAACGGCGGGATCACCGCCTCGCTCCGGGCGCTGCGCCTCGCCGACGCAGCCGAGCTGCCGACCAGCTCGCACTACACCGACGAGCTCAGCGCGCACCTGCTCTGCGCCAGCGTCCGCCCGATCTACCTCGAGAAGCACGCCTTCGCCCTCGACCCGTACCTCGAACGGCCACAGGTCGTGACGAACGGCGCCGTCCGCCCGACCGACGAGCCCGGCACCGGCCTGCGCTTCGACCGGGCGGCGCTCGCGCGCTACGCCGAGTAGGCCGCCGGGCAGCGTCGGCGCGCGGCGTTGGAAGGAGTGAGGTCGTGGACCTGGACGCCGCGAGCGATGCCGGCTTCGGCCCGGTCAACCGTGACGGCGCGCCGGCCCGCTCGCTCTGGCGACACGGGGACTTCGTCAAGCTCTGGGTCGGCCAGACCGTCTCGCTCGGCGGCTCGCTCATCGGGCGCTTCTCCATCCCGCTCGTCGCCGTCCTGACACTCCAGGCCGGTCCGGCCGATGTCGCGTTGCTGCGCCTGGCCGGCCTCGTGCCGGGCGTGGTCGTGGCGCTGCTCGCCGGCGCCTGGGTGGACCGGCTGCGCCGACGTCCGCTCATGATCTGGACCGATGTCGGTCGCGCCCTGCTGTTCGCGACGATTCCGGCGGCGGCGCTGTTCGGCGTCCTCGGCATCGAGCAGCTCGTCCTGGTCCTCCTCGCCACCGGCACGCTGACGACCCTCTTCGACGTGGCGTACCGCTCCTACCTGCCGACGCTCCTCCGCCGCGATCAACTGGTCGAAGGCAACAGCAAGCTCCAGGCGAGCTCGGCGGTCGTCGAGGTAGCCTCGTTCGGCGGGGCCGGCTGGCTGGTGCAGCTCGTGACCGCGCCGATCGCGATCCTCGTCGACGCCCTGTCGTTCCTCGTGTCGGCGCTGGCGCTCTGGCGCATCCGGACGCCCGAACCGCCGCCGACGCCCGTCGAGGAGCGGCGCGGGGCCCGCGCGGCGATTCGCGAGGGGCTCCGGTTCGTCGCCGGCCACCCGCTGCTGCGGCCGCTCACGGCGGCCGCCGGCCTGAGCACCTTGTTCGCCCACATGTGGGTGTCGATGCTGACCCTGTTCCTTGCGCGCGACCTCGCAATCGAGCCGGGGCTACTCGGCATGCTGTACGCGATCGGCGGGGTGACCGCCCTGCTCGGCGCGAGCGTGGCCGACCGGGTGATCGCCCGCTTCGGGCCGGGCCCGACGCTGGTCGGCTGCCTGCTCCTGTCGAACCTGTCGCTGCTGTTCGTGCCCATGGCGGCCGGTCCGTTGCTGGTGATCCTCCTGTTCGTCGGCGCCCAGCAGCTCTTCGACGCGCCGGCCGTGGTCTACGAGATCGGCGAAGCGAGCGTGATCCAGGCCACGGCGCCGCATCACCTGCTCGGCCGGGTCGTCGCGAGCCACGGCTTCGTGTCGTCCGGCGCAATGCTGGCCGGGACGGCCCTCGGCGGCGTCCTCGGCGAGCTGATCGGCGCGCGGGGAGCCATGATCATCGGCGGCGTCGGGAGTGTGCTCGCCGTGGCCGTGCTGGCGGCGTCGCCGGTGCGCTCGCTGCGCGCGATGCCAACGCCACCGTGATTCACCGAGCTGCCGACTCGGTGCGTCGCCGTCGGGCGAGCGGGCTGCTCGTCGGGCTGAGCTTCGCCGGCTTCGTCAGCCTCGGGCTGCCGGACGGGCTGCTCGGCGTCGCCTGGCCGTCGATGCGCCGCGACTTCGACGTCCCGCTCGACGCCCTCGGCTGGTACTTCGTGGCGGTCGTCACCGGCTACCTCCTCGCGAGCGTCAGCAGCGGGCGGGTCGTCGGGCGGCTGGGGGTCGGGCGGGTGCTGGCGCTGAGTTGCCTGTTGACCGCGGCGAGCCTGCTCGGGATCGCCGCCGCGCCGGCCTGGATCGTCGTCGTCGGGCTCGGCTTCGCGGCGGGCCTCGGGGCGGGGGCGATCGACGCCGGCCTGA
>JALYGH010000493.1 GCA_030777205.1 Chloroflexota bacterium | reverse complement strand
GGGGACGCCACGCGTGGCGTCCCCCGGTGTCACGGTGCCGAGTTCACAGGCCGGCCCAATCAGCGGACTGTTGCGCCCGCCACCTGCATCTCGGCGAGCGCGCGGTCCGAATCACCGGGCTGGAGATCCACGCCCCGCACGGCATCACGCAGCACGATCATCTCCAGCCCGTGCTTCCGCCCGTCCAGGACGGAGTGCTTGACGCAGTAATCGGTCGCCAGACCGCCGACGTAGACTCGCCGCGAGCCAGTCTCGAACAGCACCTGCGCGAGCGAGCGGCCGTCGCGGTGGACGGCGTCGAAGCCCGAGTAGCTATCCTCGTGCTCGCCCATCCCCTTCGAGACGACGACCGCCTCGGGTGGCAGCTCCAGGGCCGGATGGAATTCGCCGCCCTTGGTTCCCATCACGCAGTGGACCGGCCAGACGCCGCCAAACTCCTTGAAGTGCGTCGTGCGCGCCGGGTGCCAGTCGCGCGTGGCGATGACCGGGCGGCCGGCCTCGGCAAAGGATCGGGCAACCTCGTTCAGGATCGGGATGACCTCGTCGCCACCGTCGACGGCGAGCGAGCCGCCGGGGCAGAAGTCGTTCTGGACGTCCACGATCAACAGCGCGCTGTCGGGTTCGGGCTGAATCGGCATCGGGAACCTCCCGGAGGAGCAACGAGCAAGAATCGAGGAGCAGTCGCGAACGCACGGATCGGGTGGTGAACCCTATCTGACGGTATGGTGCCACGAGGCCGGTCCGGGCTCAAGAATGCCAAGAGGCCTGGAAAGTAATCCTCCTGGCCCCTCGATTCTTGCTCCTTGCTCCCCTGCTAGCTGCGCGGCACCTCCGGGTCGGACGACGCGACATCGCGGCTGAGCGGTGGGGCGTCCCGGCTGATGTGCGGCTCGCGGCTGGCGACGCCCTGGCCACCGACCTCGCGCTCCCGCTCCTCGGAGGCACGGCGGGCTCCGGCGTAGCGCACGACCGGCTCCGGCTCGGGCAGCGCGGGCGCCTCGACGGCCGGAACCGGAACCAGGTGCTTCGGCACCTCGCCCCGCCCCAGCTCGCGGTCGACGCGGGCGACGATCTCCTCGACCTCCTCGCCGAGCAGCTCGTCCTTCTCGAGTAGCGCCTCGACGATCGCGTGGACGTGGGGCTTGTTCTGCTCCATGAGCTGCCGCGCCAGCGAGAGCTGCTGCTGCATGATCCGCTCGGCCGTGGCCCGCTCCTGCGGCGTCGGTTCGCCCCAGAAGTTGAAGGTGAACAGGTTCCCGCCCATGCCGCAGCGGACATACTGGAGCGCCCGGAAGCTCGCGCCCGGCAGGTCGCCGCCCATGCCGGTCGTCTCGGTCCCGAGGAAGACCTGCTCGGCGGCCTTGCTCGCGAGGAAGATCTGGATGTCGGTCAGCAGCTCCTCGCGGGTCGTGATGTGGATCTCCTCGATCGCCTTGTCGAAGGCCACACCTTCCGCCCCCCGCAGCTCGCCGTACTGCATCAAGGTCAGGCGATCGAGCCGCTTGCGGGTGTAGAGTCTGATCATCGTGATCGCGTGGCCGGCCTCATGATAGGCGACCCGCCGCTTGTCCTCGGCAGTGCGACCCGAGATCATCTGGCGCAGGCCGTACTCGCGGGTCTCCATCGCCTTACGAAAGTCCATGTACGTGACGGCTTCGCGCCCGTCGAAGTGGGCATGGACGACCGCCTCGTTCACCACGAACTTGATCTCGACCGGACTGTACCCCTGCCCTTCCGGGGTCATCATCTCGGTGACCAGTCGATCGACTGGCAGGTCGGGGACATGCTTGATCTTGGCCAGGTAGTAGTCGAGGACTTCCCGGCGCCCCACGGCGCTCGGCCGCTCGACCGAGATCTTCCAGTCGAACCGACCGGGCCGCAGGAGGGCCGGATCGAGCACCTCGGCGAGGTTCGTCGCGCCCATCGTGAACACGGCCGGCATCTCGGCCTTCTTGACGCGGAACCCCATCTTGCGCAGCAGTCGCGCCTTCCGTCCCTGGTCGGTGGGCGGCGGGTCCATCTGCATCAGCAGCTCGTTCAGCAGGCCGGTGTTGCCGCCCATGCCCATGAAGCCGCCCATGCCGGGCATCATGCCCCCCTGCCCGCCGCGCCGCATGGCGATGGCGTCAATCTCGTCCATGAAGATGATGCAGGCGCCGTACTTGCGGGCCAGCTTGCGGGCCTTGCCGTACAGCATCATCACCTTGATGTTCGAGATCCCCATGAACATGCTCTGGAAGCTGGGCGCGCTCGCGTACGCGAACGGCACCCCCGCCTCGCTGGCGATACACTGGGCCAGGTATGACTTGCCGGTCCCGGGCGGACCGACCAGCAGCATGCCACGGTGGACCTGGCCGCCCATCTCCTTGAAACCCTTGACCCCGCGCAGCAGCGTCACGACCCGCTCGGCCAGCTCCAGGATCTCCGGGTTGCCCTTGTAATCCTTGAACGTCACCCCGGTTTCGCCCGGCATGATCCAGTAGACTCGCGTGCGCCCCAGGAACCAGAAGAGCGCCGCGAACTGCACGATCATGAACATGACCGCGAAGAAGAGCTGGAAGATCATGTAGAGCCCGAACAGCAGGTACGAGCCCCAGGTCTCCAGGTTCGGCCAGAGGATGAAGTAGGTGAAGGCGATCAGCGCCCCGAGGATCACGAAGAACCGGAAGAGGGCGCCGACGCGGCCGAGGAAGCCGTCGATCTTCCGGTCCAGCTCGTCGTATTCGTTCTCGACGAAGGGCGATTTCGCGCGAGTTGCCATGGATGGGGCCCTTTCTGCTGGACGCTGCCTGGGCTAGTCTACCTGATGCCGGATGCCGCCCGCCTGCTGGATCCTACTCGTCCGGTGAAGCTGGTCCGTGGTGCGGCGGGCTGGGAGCTAGCGGCGCCGTACGCCGGGTCTGTCGGCGCCCTGCGCCGGGTCTACTGAACGCGCGTGATCTTACCGGCCGGGTCCAGCGTGAAGACGTACGGGACGTACTCGGGCTCGCCGCCGGCCTGAGGACCGCGCGTGAGGACGGTGTAGAAATGCAGGCTCGACCCGTCCGGCAGTGCCTGCCCGCCAATGTACGTCACCTGGCCAAGCTGAGCGCCGGCTTGCTTCGCCTGGTCCATCTGGGCCTGGAGCGTCTGGAGATCCCCGCCGCGGCTCGCGTACCGTGATTGCGCCTCGTCGCTGAGCGCCTCCCAGACGAGCTGCGCGTCGAACGTCGTCGTCCCGCGCATGTAGTTCTCCGTCGCGGCCGGCGCGGTGTGCCCCACCTGCGGCAGGCTCGGCATCGACAGGGAGAAGGCCGGCATGCTGCCCTGGCCCAGCAAGACCGCCGCCACGGCGAGCAGGACGACGAGCATGATCACGCCACGGATTGGATGGACGATCAGTCCGCGGATGAGTCGACGAACGACGCGCTTGATGACCCGACCGATCACCCTGAATCCTTGACCGGAGCGTATACCAGTATCCGGCACCCCACAGGGTCGCACGGTAGCTATTACGATATACGGGATCGGCCGGGTCACGCCATGGTTGAATGGGCTCTTGACCCGCGTCGCAAGCCCGCTCGCGCTCCGTCATCCCGTTATGGGGACGGGTTGGCCGAAGCGTCGCTCCTAACGCAGCGGTGACATCGTGGCGATGATCGCCTCGATCTCCTCGAACTGAGCCTCGACGTCGACTCGGTCCGGGACCATGCCGCGGATCGTAACCGTCGACGTCCCGGCCTCCAGTGTCCCGAGCAGCGCCTTCTCGTCGATCAGCATCGCCGCGGGGGTCCGCGGGTGGATCGTGTACTGCATGAACATGACCACAGATCCGGTCTCCGTCTCCGTCGTCTGGATGACGGCCAGGTCGGGGGTCAGCTCCTTCTGGCTCTGAACCAAGTCGAGGGCCATCTCGCGCGGGCTCCGCGTGTCGTGAAGCAGGCCGATCAGGAGTGCCGAGACGTCGTTCCCGAGGATCACCACGTCACCGCGCTCCGGATCGGACCGCTGCTCGGTGATGGTCCACGTCGTCGGGAAGCCGATCGTCAGCCCAAACCGAGGGCTGTGCCAGGATCCGAACGATTGGGTCGCCGCCGGGGTCGCAGCGGCAAAGGCCAGCAGCAGGGCGCCCGCGACGGTCGCCAGGAGCACGAGCAGTGTTCGACTGCGCCGCGGTCCGCTCGCGCGCTCGCCGATGTCGCCGACCATTGCCCACCTCCGCTACCCGGCTCGTCGGTCGCCCGGCGCCCGGAGACGTCGCGACTTCGCGTTCATCGCTCCTCGGAATCGTAGCGCCTCCGGGTCCTGGTCCGCTGTCAAATCGCCAACAGTCTGGCAGCTTCCGCGCGAGCCGGGAAGGTGCTGTGCCGCACGAAGCCACCCGGCCTGGCACCACCGTGCCGAGCGTGGCAACTGGGGCGGGCGAGCGGGACGATCTCGTCGGGGTCAGGGAGGGGCGTCGTCGGGCTCGGGCGGGTACGATACCGGGAGGCCGACGTGCCCGCAGCGGATTTGGAAATCTGGCGGGCCAACGGTGGCTCGGAAGGCAGGCCCACGTGTCGGACCCGAAGGAGTCGGTCGCGCGACCCGTACCCGGCGTCGACGGGCGGCCGATCACCATGGACGAGTACCACGCGTTCACCCCGGAGAAGCTCGAGCTCTGGCAGGGCTACCTAATCGGCTCACCGGACTACTCGGAGCAACGCCGGGACCTCCTGCTGCTCTTGCTCGTGAACGAAGGGCTGGCCGAGGCGGTGCGGCTGGCGCCCCCCGAGCAGTGGCGTGCGGCGCTGCGCGAGGCGTACGGGGAGCCCTGACGGCTCGCCGACGCCACCGACAAGTCCGCCCGCCTCAGTAGAGGAACATCGGCTTGTCAAGCAGGTGGCGCACGCGCGGGCGGTACGCCTCCTCGTCGTACAGCTCGGCGACGTCGACGCGCTTGGTGCCCTGCGTCGGCGTCTCGATCGGGACGGTCGTGTAGTTGCCGTCGCGCAGGGCGACCATGCGGCCCGTGTGGCCCCGTTCGATCTCCTGGATCGCCAGGTTGCCGTACGACACCGCCACCATCCGATCGAGCGAGTCCGGCGCGCCGGCCCGCATCAGGTAGGCCACCTGTTGGTAGACGATGTCGAGCCCGGTCAGGTTGCGGATCGCCTCCGAGACGTGCAGGCCGATGCCGCCGAGCTTCTTGTGGCCGTAGGCGTCCTCCTGGCCGTACTCGACCACCTGCCCGCCGATCATGCTGGCACCCTCGGAGATGACCAGCATCGCGTAGCTGCTCGGGTTCTCGTGCCGGTCCCGCGTCAGGAGCTGCGCCAGCCGCTCCACGTCGAAGGGGACTTCGCTGATGAGGGCACGGTCCGCATCGGCCAGGTAGGCCGAGATCAGCGCCGTCTCGCCGCTGTTGCGGCCGAACAACTCGACCACGGCGATCCGCTCGTGGCTGCCGGCCGGCGTGCGCAGCGCATGGATGAACTCGACGCTCCGCGTGACGGCCGTGCTGAACCCGATGCAGTAGTCGGTCCCGAACACGTCGTTGTCCATCGTCTTCGGGATGGCGACCGACGGCACGCCCTCGGCATGCAGCCGCGCGGCGAACGAGAGCGTGTCGTCGCCGCCGATCGGCACCATCACGTCGATCCCGAGGTGCTCGACGACCCGCAGCACGTGCGGCGTGCAGTCGACGGCCGACTGGCCGGCGGCGAACGGGTACGCCCGTGCCAGGAACGCGGGCAGGTCCTTCTGACGGACCTTCTGCGGGTTCGTCCGCGAGGTATGCAGGTGGGTCCCGCCGTAGCGGTCGATCGTGCGCACCGAGCGGCGCGTCAACCGCTCGACGTGGGCGGCCTGACTTTCCGCGTCGCGCTCGATGTCGTAGTGGAGCAGGCCGGCCCACCCACGCCGGATCCCGAGGACGTCCCAGCCCTGCTCCTCAGCCCGCGTCACGACCGCCTTGATGCACGGGTTCAGGCCGGGGACGTCGCCCCCGCCGGTGAGGATGCCGATTCGCACGCTACCCCTCCACGTACCTGCCGATTGCGGATGTCGAGATGGGGCGGCGCTGCCCTCAGCGTCGTGGCGGCCGCGACGGAAGCGTCGCCGAGTCCGAGGTCATCCTCCGAACGGGAGACTCGGCCGCCATACCCATAACGATAACGGGCGGCGTCCGAGACGTCGATCCCACCGACGCCCTGGCCGGATCACTCCCCTTCACCGCACGACGACCAACTCGAGCCGGCGACCTGGCCGGGCGCCGAGGCCGGCATGCAACAATGGCGCGTCGGCCGGCGTCCTACCGATGGAGCACGTTGAGGTTGCATGGCCGAGCCCCTAGTTGCATGGCCGAGCCCCTAGCGGAGACGATCCGGCTTGCCCAGGCGGGCGACCGTCAGGCTATTGCCGACCTCGTCTCCTCGCAGCAACGCTACGTCTACAGCATTGCGATGACGATCGTTCGAGACCCCGACGAGGCGGCCGACCTGACCCAGGATACCTTCATCCGCCTTTTGCGCTCGCTCGGCTCGTATCGCGGCGAGACCAAGTTCACGACCTGGCTGTACCGCCTCGTCGTGAACCTCGGCATCGACCGCCTCCGGCGGCGCGGAGCCCCGCCGATCCGACTCGACCACGAACCCGACCTGGACGTCGCGAGCGACGATCCGGCGGACGATGCGCCGCTGGTGTTGGAGCGTGACGAGGAGGCGCGGCTCGTGCGCGAGGCGCTGGCTCGGCTGCCCGACGCCCAGCGGCTTGCCCTCACGTTGCACTACTTCGAGGACATGCGATACGAGGACATCGCGGAGGTCATGGGCGTGCCTCTCAACACCGTCAAGAGCCACATCCGGCGCGGGAAGGCGCGGCTGGCCGAGCTGCTGGCCCCCCTCCTCGCGCCCACCGCGACCGCCGGGAGCTGCTCGTGAACGACTGGGATGCGCTCGAGCGCCGTCTGGACGACCTGGTCCGGCCGAGGCTCGTCGTCGAGCCGCCGCCGCGGGTCCGCGAGGACCTGCTGGCGACTGTGCTGCGCGCGGCCGACGTCATCGACTTCGCGCCACCGGTCGACGGAGCCGTTGTCAACATTCCGCCCGCGCTCGGCGCGGGCCTCTCGCCGCTGGCGTACGCCGCCGTCGCGGCCATCATCGCCGCGTACCTAGCCTTTGTCGGGATGATCGGCGGCGTGCTGACGGACGGGGGGTGGCTGGCCATCTTGCTCGAGCAGCTCGGGAGGGCGGCCGCCTTCGTGACCGGCGCCTCGGCCGATGGGCTGCTCGGCACGCTCGCACTCCGGCTCGCGGAGCAAGCGCCCTGGCTGGCGCTGCTCCCAGTCCTCTGGTTCCTCTGGGAACGCGATCGTGCCGTCCTCGACCGACGCTAGCGCCGCGGCCGCCGATCCGCTCGGCGTGCTCGGGACGACTCGGCGCGTCGCGGACCGGGCGCGCCTGGTCAGGATCGACGACGCGGCCGTCGCGCGGCTGGCCGCCCGACTCGTCGCCCGGGAGGTCGAGCCCCCGACCTGGCGAGTGTGGCCGCACTGGCGGGGCGATGTCGAGCCCACGTCGAACTATGTCCTCGTCCTGGACGCCCTCAACTTCTCCTTCTGGGGCGACCCGAAGTGGCGCGTCAGCTACGACGGCCGCACCGTCGACGGCTACTGGGCGCTCGCCGCCGCGCTGCGCCGGACCATCGAGGAGGGCGTGCCGATTCTCGACCCGGCCGCCCTGGCCGAGATTGATGAGGCGACGGTCCGGCACGTGTTCCGCGGCGAGTCGGAGATCCCGCTCCTCGATGGCCGGATCGCCAACCTCCGCGAGGTCGGGCGCGGGTTGCTCGGAGCCGGCGGGCCGTTCTCGACGGTCGTCGCCCGGGCCAGGCACTCGGCCGCGCAGCTCGTCCGCGAGATCGTCGGTTGCTTCCCGTCCTTCGACGACGTCGCGAGCTACGACGGCGAGCCGGTCCGCTTCTACAAGCGGGCGCAGATCCTGGTGAGCGACCTGTACGGCGCCTTCGACGGGCGCGGCATCGGCCGGTTGGACGACCTCGACACCCTCACCGCCTTCGCTGACTACAAGATCCCGCAGATCCTGCGCGCCGAAGGGGTGCTCGTCTACGAGCCGGAGCTAGCCGAGCGCGTGGACCGGCTGGTCGAGATCCCGCCCGGCGACCCGGCCGAGGTCGAGATCCGCGCGGCCACCATCTGGGGCTGCGAGCTGCTGCGCCGGGCCCTCGTCGAGCAAGGGGGCCGGCCGCTGCGCGCATTCGAGGTCGACTGGCTTCTTTGGACGCTCGCTCAGGAGCGCGCCTTCGCGCAGCCGTACCACCGCACCCGCACGATCTTCTACTGACTATTGCAGGATCAGGCTGCGACGGAGGGTGTTGAGCAGCAGGTCGGCGAGCGGGGTGTCGGTCCGGACGCGGACATAGGCGATGGCCCGCTCCGAGCAGAACTGCTCGATCTCGGCGCACCATCGGTCGAGGCGGGTCCGGTACTCGGCGATGGTCTTCGCGGTCAGACTGACCTCGACGACCTCGCCCGTCTCGGCGTCAATCAGCTCCAGCTCGCCGCCGACCTCCGGCTCGAGCTCGCCGGGGCTCAACAGGTGGAGCACCACGACGTCCAGGCCGGCCCGTTGGAGCGCGTCCAGGCCGGTCTGCCAGCCGTCGGGCGAGAGCATGTCGGAGATCAGGACCGCCTGGCCACCGAGGCGACGGTTCACGCGATACGCCGCCAGGGCGTCGTCGAGGCCCATTCGGCCGGCCGGGCGGACCTCGTCGAGGAAGGCGACGACGGTCCCGAAGCGGCCGCGACCCTGGACCGTCGCAAGCTGGCGCGGCGTTTCGCCGAGCGCCGTCGCCGACACGCGGTCGTAGCGGGCGAGCGACAGGTAGGCGAGCGCGGCGGCCAGGTTGCGGGCATACCCGAGCTTGCTCGGCGTCCCGGCCGGCGCGCCCTTCGTCGCGGGCGCGGCGCCCCAGGCCATCGACTGGCTGGCGTCGAGCAGGATGTGGACGGCGAGCTGCTCGCGTGCCTCGGACTGCTTGACGTACAGATGGCCGAGCCGTCCGTAGGCGTTCCAGTCGATCTGGCGGAAGTCGTCGCCGGGGATGTACTGGCGGTAATCGGCGAAGTCCGGCGAGGGCGCGCGGGCCCGGCTGCGGTGCTCGCCGCCGACCCCGCCCGACGCCGGCCGGCGC
>JALYGH010000492.1 GCA_030777205.1 Chloroflexota bacterium | reverse complement strand
GCCTCGGGCGAGCCCGAGGCCGCACAAGGCGACGCCCGGGGGGCTTGGCGCCAACCGTCGGCGGTATCATCTTCGAGCGAACGGCACGGCCGGCCGGTGCGGAGCACGGCGGCGCATGTGTGGGGATTCGTGGCCGATTCATGGGTAGTCGACATTCAGGGTCGCCGGTCCACCGGGAGTGAGCTTGGAGTTCCTCGATACGTTCCACAGTTTCTGGCGCTGGATCGTTTTGATCGCCGCCGTCGTCGCGCTCGTCGGCGCCATCGGGGGCTGGCTCGGTTCGCTGCCACCTGCCCTCGCCGCCCGACGGGCGGGTACCCTGTACGTGATCGCACTCGACGTCCAGCTCTTGACCGGGGTGATCCTCTGGGTTGGGCGGGGCTGGTACGCGACGCCGGGGTACTTCCGCTTCGAGCACCCCACGACGATGCTGCTCGCCGTGATCGTCGCGCACGTCGGCCAGGTGATGGCCCGGCGGGCTAAGGATCCGCGGAGTGCGGCGCGGACGGTGGCCATCGCGATCGCCGTGAGCCTCGTCCTCGTGATCCTCGGAATTCCCGGCGTGGTGCGGGGGTAGCGACGGGCATGGTCCTGCTCCCGGCGGTCGTCCTGGTCCTCTGCCTCGTCCTCGGGTGGTCGACGCTCGAGCGCTACGCTGCCCGCCGTCGCACGTATGAGCTCGTCTGGGCGGTGACGTTCCTGTCCTTCGGCGTGGCCGCCGCCTGCGAGGTGTACGGCACGCTCGCGGGCTGGAGCACGGACCTCACGTATCTCTACTATCTGACCGGCCGATCGCTGTCGGTGGGGTTCCTGGCGGTCGGGACGCTCTACCTGCTCGTGCCGCGCTCGCTGGCGCACGTGGCCCTCGGCGTGGCGCTGGTTCAGACGCTATCGATGGCGTTGCTTCTGCTGCGGCTTCAACCGGATCCGGAGCTGATCCGCGAGCTTGGGTGGCGAGCGCTGAGCAAGGAAGGCGCCGTCCGCGCGCTCGCGATGGCGGTGAATTACCTCGGGACGGTGATCGTGGTCGTCGGGAGCTTCGCGTCGGCGTACGCGCTCTGGGTACGCGGGCTGCCCGGTCGGGCCGGCGGCGTGCTGATGATTGGAGTGGGGACGGTCGTCGTGGCCGTCGGCGCCAGCCTGACCGCCCGGGGCGAGGAGTACCTGTACGGCGGGATGGCGCTCGGCCTGCTCATCGTGTACCTCGGCTATCGGCTGGTCGGCGCGCGCCCGCGCCCGGCTCCGTCCTCGCCGACCCCGGGTGCGCCCGACCTGGCGGGCCCGGCGATGCGGCGCTGACCTGGTCGAACATTACGGATGCGAATCATGAATACGAAAACGAGTGCGACCGTACACCGCGAGGTGGCCACGACGCCGTGGACGGCCGCCGAAGCTATCAGCGTCGAGCCCGGGCGACGGTCGCTACCAGCACGCTACGAGGGGGCATGACCGTGGACCAGTCGAGGGCGCCCGGCGCGGCGGGAGAGGCACGAGGCCATCGGACCGATCTGGCCGCGCTCCGCTACGAGTGGCAGGCGGTCCACGGCGAGCTATCGAGCGTGATCGAGGCGATCCTCGCCCAGATTTTCGCGACGGCGAGCCGCCAGGCGGTCGAGGCGCTGGCCCGCCTCGAGCGCGAGGGGGCGGACATCCTCGACGACCTCGAGGCGCGGCGGGCGGTCGCCGAGGCGGAGATGACCGAGCTTGCCGCGCGAGTGGAGCACCTCGAGCGGCGGGTCGGCATGGCCGAGGAGGAGCGCCGGCAGGCGATCGAGGCGGCCGAGCGGGCGACGTCCGAACTGCTCGCTCGGGCCCGCCGTCAGGCTGACGAGATCGTCGGCGAGGCCGAGTCGCGGGCGGCGGCCCGCCACGGCGAAGCCGAAGAAGCGGCGGCGCAGCGGATCGCCGACGCCGAGGCCCGCGCGGGCGAGATCCTGGAAGAAGCTCGGCTCCGCGCCGAGGAGATCGAACGCGAGGCCGCGGAGGCAGAGCGACTCGGCCCGACGCAGTCGACCGGGATCGCCGAAGCGGTGGTGGTCGAGGACCAGCTTCGCGGGCTCGCCGAGCGGATCAATCGGCTGCTGCAGACGACGAGCGAGGTCGCGGCGACCGAAGCGACGCACCAGCACGCGGATGGCGAAGCCACTCCGCCGGAGCGCGCGGTCGTCGTCCCGCTGCGGCCGCGCGCGAACGAGGCCCCGGTCGGCACGACTGGGGATGAGAATTTCCTCGGGGCGAGTTCATCGGAGGGCGGCACGTCCGAACATGCCGCGAGCGTCGCGGACGAACCCGACCTGAGGCCGGCGCCGGCCGCGGCGCTCGAGCGGGAGCGCGTGGGGAGCCCCGCGGCGCTTCGCTCCGAGGAAGCCGGCCGCGAGCGGGAAGGGCCCCTGGCGGACGAGGACGTGCGATGGCGAGACAGCGCGCCGTCGCGCCCGGACGGGGCGGTCGAGCCGCCGCGCCCGATCCCGGCGCCGACATCACGCGACGTCGTGCCGGTCAACGACGAGGACTCGGCCGCGCCACCGGCGCAGACGCTCGTCTTCCAGGGGGTGCCGAACTTCCAGGTGGCCCTCGCGTTGGAGCGGGCTTTGAAGGGGCTTCCCGGCGTCCACGGCGTGCGCGTCGCCGACTTCGACGAGCGGCAGTTGACGTTCCAGGTCACCCACGAGCTGGGCTCCGGTTTGGCGCACGAGGTGCTCGCCCTGCGGTCGCACGAACTGGAGCTGGTGGAGTCGGGGCGAGAGCCGGACGAGTTCGTCTTTCGCGCCTGATCGGGCCCGGTTCTTGCATAGGCGCGTATCGACCCCGGAATGAAGGCAGGTCATGACAGCCGACCACGCAGCCGAATCGTCGACGAAGAGCATCCTGGTCGTCGAGGATAGCGACGAGATCCGCGAATTGCTGGGCCTCGTCCTCGAGGCCGAGGGCTACCGGGTCGTAGCCCTGGAGGACGGCCGCGACGTCGTCTCGACGGCGCGCGACCTTCGCCCGGCGCTGATCACGCTCGACCTGGCGCTGCCTGGCAAGGATGGCTGGGCCATCGTGCGCGAGCTCCAGGACGACGAGGAGACGAGCGAGATCCCGATCATCGTCATCTCGGCGTATACCCGCGAGCTGGATGCGCCCCTCCGGCGCCGGGTGGCGCGGGTGATCTCGAAGCCGTTCTACATCACCCAGGTCGTGTCGGAGGTCGAGGACATCCTGGCCGGCCGGCGCCAGGCATAGCCTCGTCGCCGCGCCCGGCTGTCCCCGACGCGCAGCTCGCGCATGGGCGGCCGTACTATGCCGCCTGCTCGACCCGGGCGGTGCGGAGCGGCCACCAGAACGAGAACGCGACCAACGCCCCGTTCACGACCAGGTAGAACACCGTGGTGGCCACCAGGAACGGCTCGAGCGGCAGCACGCTGAGCATCCAGAGCCGGGCTCCGGCCTTGACGAATGCCCCAACTCCCCAGGCCAGGGTCACGTGGGAGAGGGCACGCCGCAGCGATTCCGAGCGGGAGAACGCCACCGGGATCAACTGGAGCTCGCCGGCGATCACCCGCACGAGCGGGCGTCGGAGCAGGACCGAACCGACGAGCGCGACGCCCCAGAGCGCGTTCTCCACTGCCGGCACCGCCAGGTAGAGGTCGACCGATCCGGTCAGCAAGGCCGCCGTGCCCTGGATCAGGATCAGGACCATCGGCACGAGGACGATCGGATCCAGGCGCCCGAGCCGCCGAAGCTGGATCAGGAGCGCCAGCAGCGACAGACCCATGCCGCAGGCGATCCCCGGGATCGGGCCGCCGATGCGGAACGCGACGTAGAACGCCAGGATCGGCAGGACGCCCGCGACGCCGAAGCGGCCGAGCGCCCGCGTCGCCGACGGGAGTAGCTCGCGGATCCTGGGCGCCCGCGGTGACATGTCGGTGCCGCCGGTCACGATGTCCGCTCGAGGGTGTGGATCGAGAGCGACAGGTTCTTCGGCTTGTCCGGGCGAACGTCGAAGCGGACGAGCACCAGCTCCTCCCGCCCGGCGAAGCTGCTGGCCAGCACCTCGCCCTCTCCGTACTCGGCGTGGCGGACGCGGTCGCGGGCCCGAAAGGTGGGGGTCCGACGCTCGGACGCGCCGCCCAGCTTCCCGAGGATGGCGGCCCCAAGAGGCGTCCCGGCCGCGCCGCGATCGTCCATCGAACGGGACGCGGGTGGCGGAGTATTGCCCATGGCCGTTCGACGAACGGCCGCTCCATCGGCCCCATCATCCGGAATGCGGAGGTCGAGCGTGGCCTGGGCATCCACGGCCTCGGGGTACGAGCGCGGAGCGCGCGGGCCGCCGGCGGCGCGGATCGGCCGCGAGGGCTCGTCGACGCGCCGCCCGAAGACCCGTCCCTCGGGCACCGACCGGGGCTCGCCCCAGCCCGACCGCATCGCCCGGTGCAGCGGCCGTCCGGAGCCGGCGGCGTGGCTGGCGCTCGTGTCCAGGAGCTGGGGCGGGATGTCGGCCAGGAAGCGGGACGGCTCGCTCGGCTCGTCCGCGCCGTACATCGTCCGGCGGAAGGCGTGGACGAGGAAGAGCTGGCGCATCGCCCGGGTGATCCCGACGTAGAGCAGGCGCCGCTCCTCGGCGAGCTGCTCGACCGACTCCATCGAGCGGACGTGCGGGCAGAGCTTCTCTTCGAGCCCGACGATGAAGACGAACGGGAACTCGAGACCCTTGGCTGCATGCAGCGTGATCAGGGTCACGGCGTCGGTGGCGCCCTCGCTGAGGCTGTCGACGTCCTGGACGAGCGCGGCCTCCTCGAGGAACGCCTCCAGCGCGTCGCCGGGCTCCATGTTGTCGTAGTCGTGGAGCTTCGTCCGCAGCGCCTCGACGTTCTGCCAGCGCTCCTCGCCCTCTTCGGTGCCGTCGCGGAGGTGCTCGCGGTAACCGATCCGCTCGAGGAGGAAGTCCAGGACCGCCGACGGCGACTCCGCCTCGCGCCGCCGCCGCGCCTCGCCGATCGTCGCCACGAACTGCGCCAATAGCTTGCGCGGTCGCGTGGCGAGCGGGACGACCGGCCCCAGTCGGCCGTCCGGACCGATCTCCGTCTCCTCCTCGGCGGCGAGGCGGGCGGCCTCGTACAGCGGGACGGCCAGCCGGGCCGCCACCCCAATGAGGTCGGACAGGGTGCTCTTCCCGATCCCGCGGGCCGGGACGTTCACGATCCGCTGGAAGCTGAGGTTGTCGGCCGGGTTGGCGACGAGGCGAAGGTAGGCGACCAGATCCTTGATCTCGCGGCGCTCATAGAACCGGGTGCCGCCGACGATGCGATACGGCACGCCGTAGCGGACGAGCACCTCCTCGAGCACGCGGGACTGGGCGTTGGTGCGGTAGGCGACCGCCACGTCGCGGTACTGGCCGCCCGCCCGCCGCAGCGCCTCGACCTGGCGCACGACGAACAGGGCTTCGTCGCGCTCGTCGTACGCCTCGTGGAGGACGGGCGGCACGCCGCGCGGGTTGTCGGTCCAGAGCCGCTTCGGCTTGCGGCCGAGGTTGGGCGCGATGACGGCGCTGGCGACGTCGAGGATCGTCTGCGTCGAGCGGTAGTTCTGCTCGAGCATGATGATCCCGACCTCGGGGAAGTCGCGCTCGAAGTGGACGAGGTTGCGAACGTCGGCCTTGCGCCAGCCGTAGATCGACTGGTCCTCGTCGCCGACGACGCAGACGTTCTGGTGCTTCATCCCGAGCAGGCGGATGAGCTGGTACTGGGCGACGTTGGTGTCCTGGAACTCGTCGACCATGATGTAGCGGTAGCGCTCCTGGTACTTCTCCAGGACGTCCGGGTGCTCGCGCAGCAGCTCGACGGTGAGCCCGAGGAGGTCGTCGAAGTCGAGCGCCCGCAGCTCGGTCAGCCGCTCCTGATAGCGGACGTAGGCGCGCGCCACGACGTTCGGCCAGAGTCCCTCGGCCCGCGCGGCGTACCGCTCGGGCGAGGCCAGCTCGCTCTTGGCGGCCGAGATGGCGCTGAGGATGGCGCGCGGCGAGAAGCGCTTCTCGTCGATCTCCAGGTCGCCGAGGACCTGCTTCATGGTGCTGACTTGATCGGCGTCGTCGAGGATCGCGAAGCGCCGATCGAGGCCGAGCCGCTCGCCGTCGATCCGCAGCCAGCGCGCACAGGTCGCGTGGAAGGTCCCGACGCTGAGCAGGCGGGCGCGCCGCTCGCCGATGAGCCCCTCGAGCCGCTCCTTCATCTCGCGGGCGGCCTTGTTGGTGAAGGTGACGGCGAGGACGTGGTACGGCTCGACGCCCTCCGCCTGGAGCAGGTAGGCGATGCGGTGGACGATGACCCGCGTCTTGCCCGAGCCCGGGCCGGCCACGATCAGCAGCGGGCCGTTCGTCGACGTCACGGCCTGGCGCTGCGCTGGATTGAGGTGATCGAGCCAGTCCAGGTTCACGGGTGGAAGCCGCCTCCGAGGGGAGATCCCGACCGGAGTATACCGTCGCGGTGCGGGAGGTACGCCGCGCATTTCGAGCCCGATGGGAGCGGCCGGCTCGGTCCGCTGCGGCCACCCGGTGCCTGACACAAAGTGGGGCACCACTAGAATACGTGGCCTTGGCACCGACCTTGCCAGACGGTCCTCGTAGGCCGAATACCTGCCGACAACCGGCACGGTGCCGTGCCGGTTGTCGTCTGGATCGCCCCGATCGGGGCAATTCCGAGACATCTTCACGCGGAGGAGCAACTTTGGCGGTGGGCTACGCGCACCGGCGACGGCTGGGCACCCTGCTGGTCGCGTTGCTGACCGTCCTGCTGCCGCTGTCCGCGCTCGCCTGGGCGGTCGCACCGCTTGCGCCACCTCTGGCCGTACCGCCATCCCGCGTGGTCGCGATCGCGCCGGTCGGGCCGCCCCCCCCCGATGCGACCGCAGACGATCTCGAGGTCGCCCTGCCTGCTGATGACGTGGCGACCGATAGCGAGGCCGTGGCGACCGAAAGCGAGGCCGTGGCCACTGAGGTGCCGGCCCCGACAATCCCGAACGAATCAGCCGCCGCGCCCGCGATCACCGCTGCGCCCGGGCCAACCACTACCCCGTCCACACCCGTCGCCGCTCAGCCGATCATCGTGGCGCCGGCGATCCCGATCGTGATCGCTTCGCCGACGCCGCGGCCCGAGCCGTGGAGTCGCGAGGCCTCGTTCAACTTCGTCGCGGTGGGCGTCGACCAGCGGGCGGATGGCGAGCTCACTCGCACGGATACGATCATGATCGGCAACATCGACCTGATTAGGCATCGGTTGACGATCGTCTCCATCCCGCGCGACCTCGTCGTCGAAATCCCCGGCTACGGGTTCGACCGAATCAACGCGGCGTTCGTGTACGGCGAGCAGTTCAAGGAGCCGGACGGCGGCATCGGACTCCTGAAGCGGACGATCGAGCGGAACTTCGGTGTCCCGGTCGAGCATTACGGGCTGATCGACTTCAACTGCTTCCGCACGGCGATCGACGCCGTGGGCGGCGTGACCGTCGACGTGCCGCGCGCGATCGACGACCCGTACTACCCGACCGACAACTACGGCTACAAGCGGGTCCGCTTCGAGGCCGGCCCGCAGCGGATGGACGGCGAGCGGGCGCTCGAGTATGCCCGGACCCGCCACGCCGACAACGATTTCCACCGCATCCGCCGCCAGCAGCTCATCGTGGCGTCCCTCCGCAACGAGCTGCTCTCATTGCGCTCCCTGCCGGCCGTGCCGACGATCCTCGGCGGGTGCCGCAATCTGCGCAGCGACCTCGGGTGGCGCGACTACCTGGCGCTCGCCGCGGTGGTGCGAGACCTCCGTGACGGCGACATCGCCTTTCGCGCGGTCGACGAGCGGATGGCGGTCGGCACGACGCTGTCAACCGGCGCCTCGGTGCTCCTGCCGCGCTGGGAGCCGATCCGGGCCATGATCCGCGAAAGCTTCCAGGCGCCACACCGTCCGGGCACCGCCGACGTTCCCGACGGACTGGCATCGGGCGCCGCGACGGATCCCTCGGATGGTCTGCTGTCGTCCGTGACCGCCGGCGTTCCGGAAAGTCGGGAGGCCGTCACGCCGATTGTCCCGCCACTCCATGATGGCATCGTCGTGGCGCCGGCCGTCGGTGCCCCCTCCGTCGGCCTGTCCAACGCCAACTAATGAGTCCATCCGCGTCGGTCGGCGTACGCCAGCCGATGCGACGTGGACGGTCCCGGGGCAACGTCGACCTTGGCAGGCAACTTGTCGTGAGGCCGCCGCGGTCCGGTGAATGGGGTGGGGGCTCGCTCCGCTAGTCGGTAAAGGAGGAGTGGGTTCCGGCCGCCTGTCGGCGCACATTTCCGCCCCATGGCGCCCCACGCCCCGTGGCATCACTCTCCAGTTATGCCGATCGGTGGTGCGGGCTCGTCCGCGTCGTCGCGCAGCCCAGCGCCCGATTCGTCGACTGCGCCGGGCGTCGCCATGCGCCGCCGCTCGAGGTACGCGGCCCGACCGATCTCGTGGGCCACGATCGGCGTGGTGAGGGTGAGGAACGCGCCGATCAGGAACGCCTTGGGGATTGCCGACGGCTCGCTTCCCGCAAGCGAGGCAACGAGGATTGGCAGCGCCCCCATGAGGCCGACCTTGCTCGCCGCATGGAGGCGGGTGTAAATGTCCGGCATCCGCACCACCCCGTACACCCCGACAGTCAGGATGACCAGGCCAAGGAGTGCCAGCGCGTCGGCCACCCAGGGGACGAGCGCCTCGATCATTGGAAGAGACTTCCGCGGCTGTAGAAGCGGGCCGCGGCCAGCGTCGCCACGAAGGACAGCAGCGCGAGGATGAGCGCGGCGTCGAGCGCGTGGGCCGAGTCGGCCGCGTCGGTCGACAGGGCCAGGAAAGCGACCAGGATAAGCGTCAGCATGTCGAGCGCGAGGATGCGCGTCAGGGCGGAGCGGGTCATGATCGCGACGATGACGGTGACGCCGAGCAGGCCGGCGATCCAGAGCGTCGCAAGCGTCAGAACGGACGAGTGCACGGGCAGCCCTCCTGCCAATCAGGGGAACACGCGACGCTGATAGCGGTGGTAGAACCACTCCAGGTCGCGGCGGATCGCGTCCGGGTCTCCGGCATCGAAGAAGTGGAAGAGCATCACGCCCCGCTCCCAGTCGACGCCGATGAAGAACGAGCCCGGCGAGAGCGTCGTCACCAGCGCCGTAACTGCGATCCCGCGATGGGAGCGCCCCTCGATCGGGATGGCCACGATGCCGGGGTGCCCAAGCGGGCGCAGTCGCAGCACGACCAGCGCGACCTGCCAGGTACCGACGAGCACGTCCCGCACAATCCGGGCGGCGAACGGGAAGAAGGCGACCAGGCGAGCCGGCAGGTCGTGCAGCGGGGCCGGGCGGCGGCCGATCACGGCCCGGCGGAACAGCTCGAGCAGGGCCGCCGAGACGAACGCCCCGACGAGCAGATCCCACGGATCCAGGCTGGCCAGGGTCAGGGCGTAGATCAGCGTCAGCAGGACGAGCGACAGGATAAGCCTGGTCACGGCACCCTCCGGCCGAGCACGGCGGCGGCGTCCCGGCTGATGGCCAGCAGCGGCTCCGGCCAGAAGCCGACTACGAGGAGGACGCCGGCCAGGCCGAGGACGAGCATCTGCGCGGACCGGTTGCTCTCCGTGCTGCGCACCTCGGTCGCCCAGAACGTGCGCTGGTAGATCCGGAGCATGTAGACGAAGGACAGCGCACCCCCGACGAAGACGAGGGCCACCAGGCCGGCGCTGCCCTGCTCGATCCCCACCCGGAACATCGCCGCCTTGCCAAGGAAACCGGCGGATGGTGGGATGCCGGCGACGCTGAAGGCGCCGACGGCGAACGCGGCGCCGACCACCCGGCCGCGCAGCCCGGCGGCTAGGAAGAGCAGGGTCTTGTTCACTGCGTTCAGGAGCGCATACAGGACCGCCGCCGCGTAGCCGATCGGCCCGCCGACCGCGAGCGCCACCAGGATGTAGCCGGCCTGGCCGATCGAGGAGTAGGCCAGCACCTCGGCCGGCCGTCGGGCGGACACGGCCAGGACCGCTCCGTACACGATGCTGGCCGCCCCGATCACCACGAGCAGCGTGGACCCGAACCGCAGCTCGATCGGTAGGAGGTCGGCCCCGAAGCGGAGCAGGCCGTAGCTGCCGATGTTCGCCACGGCGCCGCTGAGCATGGCCGCGACCGCCGGCCGGGTGTCGCGGTAGACCGGCGGGAGCCAGAAGTGGAACGGGAAGAGTCCGAGCTTCAAGCCGAACGCTGCGAAGATCGTGGTGGCGATCAGGATCGACGAGTTCGGCTCCACCTCGAAGAATCGGGCCGCCATCTGCCGCATGTCGAGCGTGCCGGTCACATGGTAGAGCCCGGCGATACCGCTCAGGAAGACGACCGAGCCGAGCAGGTTGACGACCGTGAAGACGAGGGCCGCCCGGAGCTCCCGCCGCCCCAGGCCGTAGGCCGACAGCACGAACGCGCTGACCATCGAAATCTCGAAGAAGACGTAGAAGTTGAAGGCGTCGCCGGTCAGGAAAAGGCCGATCAGGCCGGTCGCCAGGAACAGGACGACGGCCGGCAGCGCTCGCCCGGCGACCCCACCCAGCACCTCGTAGGCCAGGGCCACCAGGAGGACCCCGCCGGACACGACCGCGAAGACCGTCCCGAGGGCGTCGGCCCGCAGGGCAATGCCGACGCCGGCCGGCCAGCCGCCCGCCACTACCTCCAGCGGTCCGTCGGCCAGGACCGTCGCCGCGAGCACGACGAGCGCGACGAGGCCGGTGCCGAGCGCCCCCACCGCCAGCCAGCCAACCCAGCGTCGCCGCCCGTCGAGCGCCCCGAGTGCGACGGCAGCGAACCAGGTGATCGCCAGCGGCAACGCCACCATCACAGCGTCGTCGTCTCGCGCGCCGACCGGGCCGCCACCTCCGCTGACCGGTCGGCGCCTTCAGCGTAATCCGGCGAGTCCAGGCTTCGGAAGGCGCCGTAGATCCGGACGATCAGGCTCAGCAGCAAGGCCGTCGTCGCGAAGGTGATGACGAGCGAGGTGAGCACCATCGCCTGCGCCAGCGGGTCGCTCACCGGCGTGGCGGCCGGCAGCGGGTAGATTGGCGCCACCCCGCGCGAGAGGCCTGCCGCCATGATGAACAAGCTGGCGGAGTTGGAGATCAGCAGCACGCCGGCGGCGACGCGGATCAGGTCACGCTGGAGCAGCAGGTAGGTACCGCTCCCGAAGAGCGCGGCGATGGTCAGCGCCAGAAGCAGGGTCACTCGGTCAGATCCTCCACCGCTCGCCCGATCCGGTCCAGGACGCCAACCATGAAGCCGAACACCAGGCAGAACACGCCGACATCGAACAGGACCGCCGTATGGACCTCGAGCGTGCCGATGCTAAGCACCGGGGCATCCGGGGCCGGGGCGTGGGTCAGGATCGCGTGACCGACGAGGGTCGGGACGAATGCCACCAGGAGCGCCAGCAGCAGCCCGGCGGCGACCGCCGCGGGGGCGAGGACGGCCGGCACGACCCGCCGGACCGCTCGGCGCCCGTACGCGAGGTACTGGAGCAGGATGCCCGTCGCGGCGATGACCCCGGCGCTGAAGCCGTCGCCGGTCGAGCTGTAGCCCTTGGCCAGGATGGCGACGGCCACCACCAGGGTCGGCAGTAGCAGCAGTCGGGCCACGGTACGCGTCAGGATCGTGCTCAAGGGACCGGGCTCACGGCGCGTGCTCCGGCCTGGCAAGCAACCGCCACACGCCGAGGGACACGATCGCGATGACGGTGGTCTCGCCGAGGGTGTCGAGGCCGCGGAAGTCGGCCAGGATGGCCGTCACGACGTTGGCGGCGTGGACGGCGGGAGTCAGGCGGATGTGCTCAGCCGCGACGCTCATCTCGCGGGCCGGCTGGGAGAGGGCCGCCCAGGAGACCAGGAACGCTGCCGACCCGGCGATCAGGGCGACAGCGACGTCCCGCCGGAACCGCGTCGCACCCCCAGGGCGCGCGGCCTGCCGGGCGAGAACCTGGCGCGGGAACAGTCCGAGGATCCCGAGGAACAGGAGCGTGAGTACCGTCTCCACCAGCACCGCGACTAACGCGACGTTCGGCGCGGCGAAGAAGGTGTACACCGCCGCCAGGCTGTAGCCGACGGTGGATAGGGCAAGGGCGAGCGCCAGGAGGTCCCGGGGAAGCACGGCGACGAGTACGGCGGTCACCCCGACGAGGGTCAGCGAGACCACCAGTGGGAGGTCAGCCGCGGTCAGGTCTCCGACCACGAACGCACCCTCAGTCGGCGTCGCCGCGAAACCGACGGCCAGGAGGCCACCGGTCGGGACGAGGACCGTCGCGATCCGCCCGCGCAGGTCCCGCACCTCCCACCCGCGCACCAGCGTCGAGAGGACGTCGAGCCGGGCCAGTCCCTCCTCATACCAGCGGGCCGGGCCGGCCCGCTCGCCTAGCCCGGCGATCCCCTCGGCGGCGCCGGCCCAGGCCCGCCGCGAGCCGACTAAGAGCAGCCCGCCCGCGTACGTGGCGAGGGCCATCAGGTTCTCCGGGCGCGTCGAGGTGGTAGG
>JALYGH010000491.1 GCA_030777205.1 Chloroflexota bacterium | reverse complement strand
CGCCGCCGCGTCTTCGCTCCACCGCCCTTCGACCCCTTCCAGCCGCTTCGGTCTTGCCACCGCGCCCCTCCCCGCTCCAGCTTCCTCCCATTCTCCCTCAGCTCTGCAGAATCCTGCAGGGCACCCGCGATAGACATGGGGGCACAGGTGCGACTCGCATCCCTTGACCGCGACTTCTGGGAGCTACGGCCGCGCGTCGGCGCGGCGATACGGCTGCCCGAGGACGGGGCCGGGTCGCCCCGGTCCGAACGCGTCGCCGCTTACGTACAGCACCACCTGGCCGACGAATCGGCGAGCTGGGCGGCCGCCGGGAGCAGGTTCAAGCCGGCCCCGACGAGCGCCAGCACCAGCCCGTGCACGTCCTCCATCGCTCGCTCCTCCCCGCGCCCTTCCCCTCGGGCCGCGCATGGCGATGACCCGGCACGCGCGCCGTACGGAGCCGTAACAGGGGCGGCTCGGCACCGGATAAGGCGGGACAGATCCACAGCCGCACGACGCACCCGAGGCCGGACCGGGACGCTCCCCCGGAGGGCGGGGCCCAACGCGCTGGCACGCGGACCGCCACATGGCGGGGCCGCTCGCTGCGGACAGGTGGGTGCTCGCCGTACCAGGCTGCCAGCGCCACGGCCAGGACCAGGTCGCGCTGGCCCTCCCGCCCATCCCCGTGGCGCTCCGCGTCGGCGCTGATCTGCCCACTCCGGCCCTGACCGGCGCTGTCGCCGCACGCCGCCGCCGGCGTACCCTGGTCGCGTTATGCAGGACGCACCACAACCCAACGCCACGTCACCGATCGCAGGCGAGGCCACGGGGGACGCCGTGACGTCCCAGGCTGTGGTGTCACGGCAGCACCCGTAGCGTGCCGGTGCTGTTGGCCGCTGAGGTGTGGGCCCGCAGCGTCGTCGAGCCGCTCACCTGGGTGATCGACGAGCAACGGCGGAACCTCGAGGCGAAGTCGGAGTGGATCGGTTACCTCCCGGCAAGTGTAGACCAAGCCCGGGCCCGCCTCGCCGAGCTGACGCGCCTGCCCGAGCCGGCGCACGACCCGTTCCTCCAGCCGCTCCCGCCCACACCGAACATCCCACCGGCGCCACCGGGCTGGCGCCGGTGGCTTCCCGGGCTCGCGAGCGCCGGCCTGGGCCTCGTCGTGGGCGGGTCGAGCTGGGGGCCGTGGTGAGGCGCGCCGAGCTGCTGATCTTCGCCGTGGCGGCCCTGGTCGCGCTCCAGCTTGTCGCCGTGGCGGCGCTGCTGGTCGCCGCGGTGGCCGTGCCCGGGTGGGTGCAGTGACCGACGATCGTCTCGTCCTGCTGAGCATGTCCCGTGCGGCCCGGCGCCACTCCCCGCTCGACGGCCTCGACTTGCGGAACGCGGCGCCGGCCGAGCCGCTCGACCGGGACGTCGCCGCGAACGCGGCCGGCGGGCCCTTGCGCTTTCTCTGCCTCACCTACCGCGCCGATGACCCGGAGGGCGAGCGCCGAGTCCGGGCGGCGATCAGTGCGGCGACCCGATGGTCGACCGCCTCGTCTACGCGGCGGCAGTCCTGCTCATCGTCGCTGCCGGGGCCCTCGCGGCGATCCTGCCCCTCATGCTCGCCCTGGCGATCCTCGTGGGTGCCCTGGCCACGGGGTGAACCACTGAGCCGTGCCGGGCGGCGGGCGGGCCGAATCGGCGGGCGGCGTTCCTCCCGACCTGGCGCGGGTGAGCAACGTGGCGCGGGCCCGGCATCCTCGTCATCGCGTCGCGCCCGCGCTATCATCGTCTCGGCATGGCGGAGCGGACCGCGCTGGATGGCAGCCAGCTCCCGCCCGAGGCGGCGGAGCAGGCCGCCTGGACGCCGTGCCCCTGCCTGGAGGTCTAGGTGTCGGTCGTCCAGCGGAACAACGTCACAGTTGCGGGCGAGGGTACGCGCCCGATGATCTTCGCCCACGGCTACGGCTGCGACCAGCACATGTGGCGCCTGATCACGCCGGCCTTCGCGGACACGCACCGGCTCGTGCTCTTCGACCACGTCGGGTCCGGGCGTTCCGACCTTGGCGCCTACGACCGAGCGAGGTACAGCACCCTGCAGGGCTATGCGGACGACGTGCTCGAGATCTGCGACGCGCTCGACCTCCAGCGGGCGGTGTTCGTCGGACACTCGGTGAGCGCCATGATCGGCGTGCTCGCGGCCATCAAAGAACCCGAGCGTTTCGACAGCCTCGTGCTCATCGGCCCTTCGCCGCGCTACATCGACGACGGCGACTACGTCGGCGGCTTCACTCGACGGGACATCGACGAGCTGCTCGAGTTCCAGGACAGCAACTACCTGGGCTGGGCCAGCAGCCTGGGGCCGGCCATCATGGGCAACCCCGACCGGCCGGAGCTCGCGGCCGAGCTGACCAACAGCTTCTGCAGGACGGACCCCGACATCGCCAAGCAGTTCGCCGCCGTGACGTTCCTCTCGGACAACCGCGCCGATCTGCCGAAGGTGACGACGCGCTCCTTGATCATCCAGTGCCAGCAGGATGCGATCGCCCCGCCGGCCGTGGGCGAGTATGTGCACCGCCACCTGGCCGGCAGTCGGCTCGTGGTCATGGATGCGACGGGGCACTGCCCGCACCTCAGCGCACCGGAAGAGACGATCGCGGCCATGAAGTCCTTCCTGGACGGCTGATGCTGCCGGCATAGCCGGGAGCGGCTGAGTGAACGACGACCTTCTCAGAGAGACGTTGCAGGAGCTGTACGAGCAGGCGCCTTGCGGCTACATCTTCACGCTCCCCGACGGCACCCTCACCCGGGTCAACCAGACCTTCTTGGCTATGACGGGTTATGCGCGCGATGAGCTCGTCCCGGCGAAGCGCTTCCAGGATCTGCTGTCGGTACCCGGCAAGATCTTCTACGAGAACCAGTACGCCCCGCTCTTGCGCATGCAGGGGTTTGTGCAAGAAGTCGCCTTCGACCTCGTGCGCAAGGATCGCGAGCGGCTGCCGGTCCTGGTGAACTCCGTCCAGCGCTCCGACGAGGATGGCCGCCCGCTCCTGGTCGCCAGCACGGTCTTCGATGCGACGCACCGCCGGCGCTACGAGCAGGAACTACTGGCGGCGCGCCGAAGGGTCGAGCAGTTGGCAGCCATTGTCACGAACGCGGGCGACGCCATCCTGACGGCATCGCCGGATGGCGCGGTGGAGAGCTGGAACGCGGGGGCGGAGCGACTGTTCGGGTGTGCGGCGCGGGACGCGATCGGGCGCAGCCTGGGCGAGTTCCTCACTCCAGCGGGCACCGACGCCGACTGCACCGGGATCATGGGCGAGCTACGCGCGGGGCGGACCGTCCACCTGGACACCCTGGCGCTGCACGCGGACGGCCGGCAGATCAACGTCTCGGTCGGCCTGACGCCCCAAATGGGGCCGCTGGGCGAGCTGAGCGACGTGGCGCTCATCATCCGCGACATCAGCGAGCGCCGGGCACTCGAACGCCTGCGGCACGAGTTCCTGGCCATGGCGAGCCACGAGCTACGGAACCCGGTCACGGCGATCAGGGGCTACGCGCAGCTCATGCGGCGGCGCGGGAGCTACAGCGAGCGGTCGGTGGACGCGATCATCGCGCAGGCGGATCAGTTGCGGCGACTGATCGACGATCTGCTGCTAGCGTCTCAGATCGAGGCTGACCGGCTCGATCTTCGCGTCGCGGAGACCGACTTGGCGGCCGAGGCCAGCGCCGCGGCAGAGGACGTGCGGGCCGATCGACCGTCCCTCCGCGTCGAGGTCCCGCCCGAGCCGCTCGTCGTGCCGGCCGATCAGCAGCGACTCCGCCAGGTCCTCGCGAACCTCCTGACGAATGCGATCAAGTACTCGCCGGACGGGAGTGAGGTCGTGCTCCGCGTCGTCCGGGGGGACGGCGAGGCCCTGATGACGGTGACCGATCGCGGGGCCGGCATCCCGCCCGAGGCACTCCCGCACCTGTTCGATCGCTTCTTCCGGGCCGAGGGGGCGGCGGCGCGCGCGCAGGGCCTCGGGCTCGGCCTCTACATCACGCGCCGGATCGTGGAGGCCCACGGCGGGCGGATCGGCGTCGAGTCCGAGCTCGGTCGGGGCAGCACCTTCACGGTCGCGCTGCCACTCCGGCAGTTCGGGTGAGCGGCAAGCCTGCCGTGGCCACGGCCGTGAACGCGGGGCAGGTGTAGCA
>JALYGH010000490.1 GCA_030777205.1 Chloroflexota bacterium | reverse complement strand
GGCGTCGACCACGCGCGAATTCGGGTCGTCTACAACGCGGTTGCCAATCCGACGGTGGGACTCGGGGAGGACCGAGCGACGGCACGGACCCCGCTCGGACTCGATGGGGACGCCGAGGTCATCCTGGCCGTCGCGCGGCTGACGCCTTGGAAGGGGATCGACACGCTGATCCGGGCGCTGCCGACTATCCGCGCGACGTGCCCGAACGCCATCCTCGTCGTCGTCGGCGATGGCCCGGACCGCGCGCGCCTCCAAGGGCTGGCGGCCGAGGTGCCGGTGGGTGGCGTGCGCTTCGCCGGCGAGCGGCCGCGCCGCGATGTGGCCCGTTACCTGCTCGCGGCGGACGTGCTCGCGCTCTGCTCCCGCTACGAAGGGCTCTCGCACGTGCTGCTGGAGGCGATGGCCGCCGGCGTACCGGTCGTCGCCTCCGACGTCGGCGGCAACCGTGCGCTCGTCCGGCACGCTGAGAATGGACTGCTAGTGCCGTTCGGCGACGTGCCGGCGACGGCGGCCGCCATCGTCCGGCTGCTCGACGATCGGGCGTTGGCGACGCGGCTGGCCGGCGCGGCGCGGGCCGAGATGTCTGAGCGGACGGTCGAGCGGATGGTCGACGAGACGCTGGCCGTGTTCCGCTCGGTCGTTGAGGCGCGGGCGTGAGGCTGCTACTGATCACGCCGAAGGTCGATCCGAACGACGACCTGTTCGGCCACGTCCATGCCTGGGTCACTGCCCTGGCCCGGCGCGTCGAGCGCCTGTACGTCGTGGCCTTGTGGGCGACCGACCCGCCGCTGCCAACCAACGTCCGTTTCGCGACGCTTGGCAAGCAGCGCGACGACGACAAGCTGCGCTGGCTCGCGCGGCTCCAGCGGCTCGTCGGCCGGCTCTGCCTCGGCGGCGAGGTCGACGCGGTCCTGGCCCACATGGGCCCGGTCTTCGCCGTCGCGGCGGCCCCGGTCGCCCGCTTGAGCCGCACGCCCTTGTTCCTCTGGTACGCCCACGGCCATGTCAGCTCGATGCTGCGGCTCGCCCACGCGCTCGTCGACGGAGTCGGGACATCGACGCCGGAGGGGTTCCGGATCCCGAGCTCGAAGGTCACGATCACCGGCCAGGGCATCGACACGGCCCGCTTCCGCCCGCCGGGGCGCCCACCCGATGGTCCGGCGAGCGTCCTGAGCGTCGGGCGGTTCTCGCCGGTCAAGGACTACGTCACGCTGCTCGACGCGCTGGGCCGCCTGCCGCTCGCCGACAGTGGCGTCGCGCCGTCCGCCGAACTGGTCGGCGGCGTGCATTCGGCGAGCGAGCAGGTGTACCTCGCGAGCCTCCGCGCGCGCGCCGCCGACCTCGGCCTCGGCGAGCGCGTGCGCTTCGTCGAGGGGCTGCCCCATGCCCGAATGGTGCCGACGTATCAGCGAGCGACGCTCTTCGCGACGTGCAGTCGGACCGGCAGCCTCGACAAGGCGGTGCTGGAGGCGGCGGCGTGCGGCGTCGTGCCACTGGTCTGCAACGACGCCTTCCGCGACCTCTTCGGCGAACGCTGGCCCGCGCTGAGCTTCCCGCCCGGCGACGCCGACGCCCTGGCCGAGCGATTGGCCGACTGGCTCGGCCGCGACCCGGCCGAACGGCAGTCGTGGGCGCTGGAGCTGCGCGCTCGGATCGAGCGGCAGCACAGCGTCGAGCACCTCGCGGACGCGATCATAAGTATGGTCCGGCGGCGAGCGAACTCCCCCTGAACGACACCACGGGCGATCGGGCGGGCACAGCCCCGTCCGGGATCGCGTGGTCCGTGGCCAGCATCATGCAATGCGCCTCGGTAAAGCGAGTCGCGGCAGCAGGCCGACGCGGCAGCGCCACGAGTCGGGCAGCCGTCACACCGAGCTGGTAAGCACGACCCGTTAACGTACCCGGGGGTCCGAGCATGGCGAACCGACTGAAGGACGAAACGAGCCCGTACCTGGTCCAACACGCCGAAAATCCGGTCGACTGGTACCCGTGGGGTGACGAGGCCCTGAGCCGGGCGCGGGCCGAGAACCGACCGATCCTCCTCTCGATCGGCTACTCGGCCTGCCACTGGTGCCACGTCATGGAGCACGAGTCGTTCGAGGACCCGCAGATCGCCGGGCTCATGAACGACCTGTTCGTGAACATCAAGGTCGACCGCGAGGAGCGGCCGGACCTCGACTCGATCTACATGACCGCCGTGCAGGCGATGACCGGCCACGGCGGCTGGCCGATGACGGTCTTCCTGACTCCCGAGGGGGTGCCCTTCTACGGGGGTACCTACTTCCCGCCCGAGGATCGCGGCGGCATGCCGGGCTTCCCGCGCGTGCTGCGCGCCGTCGCCGAAGCGTACCGGTCCCAGTCGGACCAGGTGACCCAGAACGCTCAGCAGATGCGCGAGATGCTCTCGCGGCCGGTCGTGCCCCTGGAGCGCGGCAGCCTGGAGCCGGGCCTGCTCGACCGAGCAGTGGCCGGCCTGCTCCGCGGCATCGACTGGCGCGAGGGTGGCCTGGGCGGGGCGCCGAAGTTCCCCCAGCCGATGAACCTGGAGCTGCTGCTGCGGGCGCACGCCCGGACCGGCAACGAGCGCACGCTCGACGCCGTCAGGCTCACGCTCGACAAGATGGCGCTGGGCGGCATCTACGACCAGCTCGGCGGCGGCTTCCACCGCTACTCGGTTGACGCCGTGTGGCTGGTGCCGCACTTCGAGAAGATGCTGTACGACAACGCGCAGCTTGCCCGCGTCTACCTCCAGGGGTACCTCGTGACCCGCCGCCCGCTCTACCTGCGGATCGTCGAAGAGACGCTGGCCTACGTCGAGCGGGAGATGACTCACCCGCGCGGTGGCTTCTTCTCGACTCAGGACGCCGACAGCGAAGGTGAGGAGGGCAAGTTCTTCGTCTGGACGCCGGACGAGGTCGCGCCGCTGCTGGGGGTCGAGGACGCCCGGCTGTTCTCGGCCTACTTCGACATAACGCCGGGCGGCAACTTCGAGCACCGCAACATCCTGCATGTCACCGATTCGGTCGACAGCGTCGCCGCGCGGCTCGGCGTCCCGGCCGAGCGGCTCCAGCAGGTCATCGATCGCGGCCGGCGCGTCCTCTTCGAGGCGCGCGAGCGGCGCGTCAAGCCGGGTCGCGACGAGAAGGTGTTGACGGCCTGGAACGGCATGATGCTGCGCGCCTTCGCCGAGGCGGCGGCCGCCCTCGACCGCGCCGACTACCGCGACGTCGCCGTCCGCAACGCGACCTTCATCACCGAGGAGCTCTGGCGCGACGGCCGCGTGCTGCGGACCTGGAAGGACGGCCAGGCGAAGCTGAACGGCTACCTCGAGGACTACGCCAACCTGATCGACGGGCTCGTCGCGACGTACGAGGCGACCTTCGACCCGCGCTGGATCGAGCAAGCGATCAGGATTGCCGACGTCATGCTCGAGCAGTTCGCGGACGAGGAGCACGGCGGCTTCTACGATACCGGGCGGGGTCACGAGCAGCTCGTGGCCCGCCCGAAGGACGTCTTCGACAACGCCACGCCGTCCGGCAACTCGGTGGCCGCCGACGCGCTCCAGCGGCTCGCGCTGCTGACCGGCGAGGAGCGCTACCGACAGGCCGCCGAGGGCGCCCTGCGGCTGCTCGCGACGACCGCCGCGCAACACCCGACCGGGTTCGGCCGGCTGCTGTCGGCCGTCGACTTTGCGCTCGGCAGCCCGAAGGAGATCGCCGTGATCGGGCAGCCCGACGCCGCGGATACGCTCCGCCTGCTGCGGGTGGTGTTCGATCGGTTCCTGCCGAATCGAGTCGTCGCCGCGGCCGCACCCGGCGCGATCCCACCGTCGATCCCCCTGTTGGAGGGCCGGGACGCCCGCGACGGGAGGGCGACCGCGTACGTCTGCCAGAACTACACCTGCCAGGCGCCCGTCACCAGCCCCGAGGAGCTGGCCGCCCAGCTCGGCGCTGGGTAACGAGCGACGCGGTCATCCATGGACGAGAGGGCCGAATCCGGGGCAGGGGGTAGCCACCGCGCCGACCCGCCGGCCGGGGAGGGCGGCGGTCTCGCACGCCGGTTCCTTGGCTGCGGGTGTCTCGGTTGCGCGGGGCTGTTCTTCCTGTTCGGGATGAGCCTGCTGCTCGTGTCGGCCGTCCCGAACCCGGTCGCGCTCACGATCGCCGCGGTCGCCGCCGTCCTGCCGGTCCCGGCCTACGTCTTCGCCGTCCTCCAGCTCGACCGCTTCGAGACCGAGCCGTGGCAGGTGCTGACTGTCACCTTCCTCTGGGGCGCCCTCGTCGCGACGTTCTTCTCGGCCATTCTGAACAGCCTCATCGGCGCCATCATCACCGTGGCGGTCGGCGAGACGCTCGGCGAGGTGATCACCGCCGGTGCCGTCGCCCCGGTCGTCGAGGAGACCTCGAAGGGCGCCGCCATCATCCTGCTCCTCGTGATCCTCCGCAGCGAGTTCGACAACGTCCTCGACGGGATCGTCTACGGCTCGCTCATCGGGCTCGGGTTCGCGATGACCGAGAACATCTTGTACTTCGGGCGCGTGTATCAAGACGAGGGGATCGTCGGGCTCGGCGTGCTGTTCTACCTGCGGATCTTGCTGGGCGGCTTCGGGCACGCGCTCTACACCGGGACGACCGGAGCGGCCGTTGGCTTCGCGCGCGAGGCGGGCAACTGGTTCGTGAAGGCGATCGTCCCGCCGATCGGGTACGCGCTCGCCGTGTTCCAGCACGCCGCCTGGAACTTCCTCGGCGCCACCCTGATCCCGGCGCTGCTGCCCGCAGATCTGGACCCGCTGGTGCTACTGTTCGTCGTCATGCCGATCATCAGCGTCGGGCTGACGGGACCGGGGATTCTCGTCCTGCTCGGCATCGCGGTGTTGGCCTGGCGACGCGAGGCGCAGGTGATCCGAACGTTCCTCGCCGATGAGGTGGCGGCGGGAGTGATCACCCCGGCCGAGTACGCGATCTTGCCGTCGCTGAGAGCGCGCTTCCGGGACGAGGCCCGTGCCCTTCGCCGACAGGGCATCCGCGCGTTCCTGGCGACGCGCAGCTTTCACCTCGCCGCCACCGAGCTCGCGTTCCGCAAGTGGCACCTGAGCCGCGGCGAGCGCCCGAAACGCGCCCAGAAGGTCACGCCGGAGGATCGGTACCGCCAGCAGCTCGCCAGCCTGCGGGCGCGGATGACGGTCTGAGCGCGGGGCGATGGCCTACTGCCCGAGCTGCTCGCGCTGCCAGTCGATCTGCGCCTTCAACCCGGCTTCGAGCATCGTCCTCGGCTCCCAGCCGAGGTCGCGGCGGGCGCGGGTCGTGTCGGCGAGCGCCTCGCGCTGCTCCCCCGGCCGGGCCGGCCCGAGGACGACTTCGACCGTGCGGCCGGCCAGCCGCTGCACCGTCTCGACGACCCAGTTGGCCGAGCGCGCCTCGCCGCCGCCGACGTTGTAGGTCTCGCCGGGCCTGCCGCGCGTGGCCGCTCGGACGGTCGCCTCGACGCAATCTGCCACATAGGTATTGCCACGGGTCTGCTCGCCGTCCCCGAAGATCGTGATCGGCTCACCGCGGAGCACCCGGTCGATGAAGATCGCGTAGCCCATGTCCGGCCGCTGGCGGGGACCGTAGACCGAGAAGTAGCGTAGGCAGACCACCGGCAGGCCGAACGTCTCGTGGTAGGCCATCGCCAGTTTCTCGGCGCAAAGCTTGGTCGCCCCGTACGGCGAGATCGGGCGCGGCACGGCGTCCTCGCTGCTGCTCGAGACGCGCCCGTACACCGACGATGTCGACACGTTGACGAACATGCTCGGCGGCACGTCGCGGGCCGCTTCGAGCAGCCGTTGGGTGGCCAGGACGTTGCAGGTCATGTACTCCTCGAACCAATCCCAGCTCCGCAGTAAGCCGGCCAGCGCCGCCTCGTGGAACACGACGTCAATGCCGTCGAGGAGGGGCCGGAGGTCGGCGGTGCGCAGGTCCAGCTCGTGGAGCGTGAAGCGTTCGTGGTCCCGGAGGGCCGCGAGGTGGCGCTCCTTGCGCTCCCGAGGGTAGTACGCGTGAAACATGTCGACGCCGACGACCTCATGCCCGTCACCGAGCAACCGTTCGGAGAGGTGGGATCCGACGAAGCCGGCGGCGCCGGTCACGAGACAACGCATGCAGTCCTCCGTGCCGAATGAGAACAGACGGCCGAGCGCGTGGTCAAGGTGGCTCGAGCGTCGCCGGCCCGCCCGCCCGCCGGGCGTTTCCGTATAATCCCGGGCCCGCGTCGGGAACCCGGCCGGGCGAGGTGAGTCGCCCTCGCGATGCTCGCTCTGCGCCCCTGCTTCTTCGCCGTCGCGCTGCTGTACCCGGCGCTGCTCGGCCACCCACTGACCTTGCTGCCCGGGCTGCCGCTCGGGCTGCTAGGCGTGGCGGTGGCGCTTGCCGTCGCGGGGTGGTGGATCGGGCTGCCCGGAGCGCCGCCGCGCGCCCGCCTTCTCGTCCCTCTGGTCGCCGGGCTGGCGGTCGTCAAAGTTGTCGTTGGCCTGCTCGCGCCGCCGTACGGCCTCGTCGCGGAGTATCGGGTGGATGGGTCGCCGAGCTTCGAGCGCTCGACCGACTGGCGACGGGACGATCGCACCCGGACCGACCTGGCGCTCGCGTTTGCCGGCGACGAGTTCCCGGTCCACTTCTTCAACGACGCCCACCGTTTCAACTACTACACCGACGACGAGCCGCGCCGGGATCTGCTGCCGTTCGGCGTGCGCTGGTTCGGGCAGTTCTGGGCGCCGCAGGCCGGCCGCTACACCTTCACCGTCGAGTCGAACGGCCCGGCCGAATTGAGCGTGGCCGGTGGGCGGGCGGCCGTCGAGCAGCCCGGGCGGGTTCGCTCCGCATCCTTCGAGGTCGAGCTCGCGGCCGGACTCCACCTGCTCGAGGCGAGCTTCCGCCGGCCCGATGAAGGCATGCCCTGGCTGTCGATGGCGGCCGGCCGCGACGGCCGACCTGCCGAGGTGCTGGCGGCGCCGGTCCTCGTGGAGCCGACCGCGACCGTCGACGCGCTTCGCCGGGACGAGGTCCTCGGGCTCGTGGCCCGGGGCGCGGACGCCGCGTTCCTCGCCCTGCTCGCCCTGGCGCTGGCCGGCCACGTCGTCGCCGCGTGGCGCAGCGAGCGGCGCGCGGCAGTCTCCTCGAATGCGCGGGACGCGGCCCGACAGGACGCTGG
>JALYGH010000489.1 GCA_030777205.1 Chloroflexota bacterium | reverse complement strand
CTATAATCGGCCGCGGCGGTGGGCGACGCGGCCGAGGGGTGCCCGATCCGACGGCCGGCGGCGTCGGCGAGGGGGGACACGGGATGGATGGGACGCTCGCCATCGCGGCGGCGATCGCGATCGGGTACGCACTCGGGACGATCCCGACGGGCATGATCGTCGGGCGGGCGCACGGCGTCGACCTGACGGCGACCGGCAGCCGGCGGACCGGGGCGACGAACGTTCTGCGGACATTGGGCCCGCGCTGGGCAGCCGTCGTCGCGCTCGGCGACGTACTGAAGGGAGCGCTTGCCGCGCTCGCCGCCGGCGCGCTGACCGCCTGGAACCCCTGGGGTCAAGTCCTCGCCGCGATGGCAGCCATCGTGGGTCATACGTACTCTCCGTTCATCGGCTTCCGGAGCGGGCGGGGGGTGCTGACCGGCGCGGGCGGCGTGCTGATCATCGCGCCGGTCGCCTTCGTCGTCGGGCTGGTGGTCGGGAGCCTGGCCATCTGGGCCACTCGGTACGTCTCGCTCGGTTCGCTGGTCGCGGCCCTGGCCGCCGGGCTCGTCACCGTCGCCCCGGTGCTGCTGTGGGCCGCCTCACCGGCGTATTTGGTGTACGGCCTGGCTGTACCGGCCTTCATCGTCCTGGCGCACCGCGACAACATCCACCGCCTCCTCAGCGGCACGGAGCGCAAGCTCGGCGAGCGGGCCTGAACGCCTCCCGCCTGGGCACGGGGGTCGGGGCCGATCACCGGCCATCCGGCCCGCGCGAGCGCCGGCCCTTGCCGCGCCGACCGAGGCCGTGGGCGGCCAGGCCGAAGCCCCAGCCGAGCATCGGCCAGATCGGCCAGAAGTAGCCGCCCGGTGTGGTGAGGAGCCAGATGGTGACGAGCAGCGCCATGACGAGCAGGTACATCGTGGCGTGGGTTCGAAAACTCTCGTCGTTCCGCGCGCTCGCCTGATCGGCGGGGGCGTCGTCGGCGACGGGCTCCGACGCGGGCTCCGGGAACGCCGCACGGGGCGCCGGCTCCCGCGGCAGGTCGTGCAGCTCGGCGTCGAGGTCGCCGTAGGTGCGGGCGGCGAGGGCCCGGCTGACCCGCTCGTCCAGCTCGTCCTGGGATAGCCGCCCGTCGACAAAGTGACGCTGCAGCTCGTCGACCACCCGCCGGCGATCGGCGTCCGATGCGCGCACGCGGGCCGGGCCGAGCGGCCGCCGCGCCGGTTCCGCCTGAGAAGCGTCCCGGCGGGTGGGTTCGAGATCGCCCATCGAGGATGCCCCCGCCATCTCCCGGTCGGCCGATTCAGGCGCGGAGCGCGGCCGGCTCGAGCTGGCGGAGCAGGCTGGCCATCTCGACCGCCGTGACCGCGGCCTCGTAGCCTTTGTTCCCGGCCTTGAGCCCGGCCCGGTTCAGCGCCTGCTCGACGGTGTCGGTGGTCAGGACGCCGAAGATCGTCGGGACGCCGGTATCGAGGGCGACGCGCGCCACCCCCGACGTCACGCCCGCCGCGACGTGGTCGTAGTGGTCGGTCTCGCCGCGGATGATGGCGCCCAGGCAGATGATGCCGGCGAAGCTGCCGCCGGCCGCCATGTGCTGGGCGGCGAGCGGGATCTCGAAGGAGCCCGGCACCCAGGCGACGTCGACGTCGTCGGGGGAGACGCCGTGCCGGACCAGGCCGTCGCGGGCGCCGTCGAGCAGCATCCGCGTGACGAGCTCATTGAAGCGGGCGACGACGATCCCGAAGCGCAGCCCGCGCCCGGTCAACTCTCCCTGAAGCTCGCGGCCCATCCCCTCTCCCTCGCCCGCATCGGAGCTCCGCCACGGCGACGCCGCCGAGCTGTCCTACTCCTCGACCGCGACGCCCCGCAGGCCGGCGTCGAGGAGGTGGCCCATCTTGGCGCGCTTCGCTTCGAGGTACTTGCGGTTCGCGTCGGTGGGCTTCGCGGCGATCGGCACCCGCTCGACGACCTCGAGGCCGAAGCCGTGGATGCCCGCGCGCTTGGCCGGGTTGTTCGTCAGCAGGCGGATGTCGCGGAGGCCGAGGTCGACGAGGATCTGGGCGCCGATGCCGTAGTCGCGCAGGTCGGGCGGGAAGCCGAGATGGACGTTCGCCTCGACGGTGTCCATCCCCTCCTCATCCTGGAGCCGATACGCCTGCAGCTTGTTGACGATCCCGATGCCGCGCCCCTCGTGGTGGCGCATGTAGACGAGGACGCCGCGGCCCTCCTCGCCGATCATCCTCAGCGACGCGTGGAGCTGGTCGCCGCAGTCGCAGCGGCGCGAGCCGAAGATGTCACCGGTGAGGCACTCGGAGTGCATCCGCACCAGCGGAGGCGGGTCGCCGGACAGGTGGCCCTTCACCATCGCCAGGTGGTACTGGTGGGTGACCACCGACTCGTAGGCGATGCAGGTAAACTCGCCGTAGTCGGTCGGGATGACCGCCTCGGCGACGCGCCGGACGAGGTTCTCGTTGCGCCGGCGGTGCTCGACGAGCTGGGCGATGGTGAAGACTTTGATGCCGTGGATGGCCGCGAACTTGAGCAGGTCCGGCAGCCGCGCCATCGTCCCGTCGTCGTTCATCACCTCACAAATCACGGCCGCGGGGTAGAGGCCGGCCAGCTTGGCGAGGTCCACCGAGGCTTCGGTGTGGCCGGCCCGGCGCAGGACGCCGCCCTCGGCGTAGCGCAGCGGGAACAGGTGACCGGGCTGGACCAGGTCCTCGGGCCGGGCGTTCGGGTCGATCAGCGTCTTGACCGTCAGGTAGCGGTCGTACGCCGAGATGCCGGTCGTGGCACCCTCGCGCGCGTCGACCGGGATCGTGAACGCGGTCGCCTGGCTGACGTTGTTGCGGGGGACCATCAGCGGGATCTGCAGCTCGTCGAGTCGCTGGCCGAGCATCGGCATGCAGATCAGGCCGCGGCCGTGGGCGGCCATGAAGTTGATCGCCTCGGGCGTGGCGTGCTCGGCCGCGATGGCGAGGTCGCCCTCGTTCTCGCGGTCCTCGTCGTCGAGGATCAGGACCAGCTTGCCCTGCCGGAAGTCCTCGATCGCATCCTCGACGCTGCAGAAGGACGCCGACGGCTTCGACCCGTTCACCTCACGCTGGCTGTCGACCGCGCTCAAATCGTCCCTCCAGCAGGCTCTCGACGTACTTGGCGACGACGTCGACTTCGATGTTG
>JALYGH010000488.1 GCA_030777205.1 Chloroflexota bacterium | reverse complement strand
GACCTCGTCCGGCCGCCGGCTCGTGCCCTTCAGCATCGCCTGGACGCGCTCTTCGGTCGGCAGGACGATCGGCAGCTTGTCGGTCCAGTTGCGGTCGAGGAAGAGCTGGTGGAGGTTCTCCTCGGTGTCCGGCTCGCACAGCCGCGGCGTCGTCCGCTCGAAGGAGGTGCCCTTGCGGTCCTCGTCGGTCAGGGACCTGGTGAGGCCCTCGATGACCTCCTGCATGAACGGCCGCCCGGTCGTCGGGTCAGTCCCGTCGATGTAGGCGCGCAGTTCCTGGGCCGACTTCCCCATGACCGGCTGCGGCACGTACGCCTGGCGCATCCGCGGCGTGCCGTTGACGCGCGCCACCGACTTGGTGACGCGCTCGAATATGTCGGTGTGGACGGCAACGGTCGGGACCTGATACTTGACGTCGATGGTCATCGCGTGCACGGCAACTGCCGGCGCACAGGTGCTTCAATGACCGACCCCGACGATGGCGGCCTGGCCGTTCGCCTTGACCTCCTCCCAGGTCGCCGGGTCATCCTGCGTGTAGACGCTGTTGATCGGCTTGAAGACCGTCTTGACGCCCGGCATGTTCTCGGCGAACCACGCCTGCATCTGCTTGAGGAAGACGTCCGAGTCGTCGAACCGGCAATCGACGAGGTAGACGGTCTTGCCGTCCAGGGTGTCGATGCGCGGCGCCAGTGACTTGCCGGTGACCTTCGGCGGATACCCCTCGGGGTTCAGGACCGCGATTCTCTGGTTTGCAGCCAATTCCCTCTCCCCACACAGTGAGCGGCCGCACTGCTACGCAGCACCGCTCGGATGAAACCGCTTTCACTATACATGACTCGCGGCTTTGTCGACATTCGGCGCTCGCGACCGACGAACTCATCCGAGTACAATCCGGAGGTGCGCGCATCGGTTGCTTCGATGTGACGCAGCTCGCGCGTGGCGCTGGACACGCTCGGGGAGCCGTCGCGTGCAGGGGGTTCTGGATGCCCGTCCGCCGATGAACGGAGTCCGCGGGACGGAGATGGATGAGTCGGCACGCGCCCTGTCGAGCGCGCGCAAGACCATCTACGACATCGCCAAGCGGTCCGGCGTCTCTCCGGCGACGGTGTCGCGGTATCTCAACAACACGAGCAATGTCAGTGCAGCACTTCGGCAACGCATCGCGCTGGCGATCGAGGAGTTCGACTACCACCCCAGTCAGGTCGCTCGCGCGCTGGCGGGGCGGCGGACCGGCGTCGTCGTCCTGGCCGTCCCGAATATCGACAATCCCCGCTGGCCGGAGGTCGCCCGCGCACTCGAGTCGCGGCTGGCGGACGCCGGGCTCAGTCTCGTCCTGATCAACCTGGGCGCCGGCCGGGAGCGCGAGCTTGCCGGGCTGGATAGGGTCTATCGAATGCGAGCCGAGGCGCTCGCGATCTCCATGCTGACCTACGAGCCGGGGGACTTCGGTCGGCTCCAACGCGCCGGCACGCACATCGTCAGCGTCTCGAATGACATCATCGACCCGACCATCGACGCGGTCCTGCCCGATCGCCTCACGGCCGTGCACCTCGCCATCGAGCATCTGGCCGGCCTCGGTCACCGGCGGATCGCGTACATCGACGGTCCGATCAGGCTGCCAGGGGTCCGTGCGCGCATAGCCGCCTACCGCCAGGCGCGCACGAAGGCCGATTTGGCGATGGAGCCCGAGCAGATCATCCACGTACCCGAGCCGACAAGTGCGAACAGGGGCGAGTTTGTGCGCGCCGTGCTCGACACGCGCGCGACGGCCGCGGTGGCGGCCAACGATGCGTGGGCGATCGACCTCTGGATGGGGCTGGAGCAGGCGGGACTCCAGGTACCGCGCGACTGTTCCATCATCGGTATGGACGACATCCCGGCAGCCGCACTGGTCCGGACCGGACTGACGACCCTGGCACTCGACCGCGCGGCACGCGGGAGGCTCGCGGCCGATCTGCTCATCGAGCGTGTCACTGGTACCGGGTCGGAAGCTGCGCGTCAGCTCTCGATCCCGCCTCGCCTGGTCGTGCGCTCATCCACGGTGCCACCTGCGGTAGTCGACGGGAGCGCTGCGCGTCTGCGGACCCGCACGCGACCACGACAAGCGAAGAAGACCCCAGTGGCGGTGGGGCCCCTCACCTGAGCGTACTCGCCGTTACGGCGTGAGCCAACCGACCTTGCAGCCGGATCAGGCCCGTCGCCCCAGTGTACCCTTGAGCGAAACGACGGGAGCACGAGCCTCGAGGGGTGCGACGGCGACGCGGACGATCGCGATTGACGAGACGATTCTGCACCCGGTGCAGATTTTCGCCCGGCTTGACGAGGGGCCTCGTCGCCGATGGCCTCCTGGTAGCCATGGCGAAGAACTTCCTCCCTGACACCGATGCCCCGCCCCGGCGTAGGCCGCCGCCATGAGACGCTGAACAGGGGCACTACATCGTGGTCCTCGAGTCAACCCAGGGACGACTCCGCCCGGGCGTACAGAACGGTTCCGTCTTGTACACCTCGGCGAGCCTGAAGGACGGTAGTTACGCAGGATGGGTGTACACAAGGGTCTCGGAGGGGGCAGGGTCCCGCTCGGCGCGACAGCGGCCAGATGACCGCCGCCGGCTGGGCCTCGCCCGGCTGGGCCTCGCCGGGACACCCCATGCACGGACGATCACCCCATGCACACGGGCGCGTCCGCCAAAGTGGCCCGACGGCCGGCGCGCCGATCCGTCACGCGCGGCGGTCCTGATGCCCGCGGCCACCGCGCGTGATCTACCCCACCGTAGCTGCGGCACTCGCCCGCCGGTCGTCGGTCATCCCGTCTCTTTGCCCAGTCAGAACCGTACAAAAGGGGTCGGTTCTGTACGCCCCGGGAGGGACCTCTGTACAAATGGGTCTCGGAGCGAGTGCTCCTAAGTGCTCCCTCCCAGCCCCGATACCGCCCGCTTATCGGCACCCAGCCAGCCTCCTTGGCGCGGCCTCCGGACCGCCCACCCGGGCGGCCTCCGGCGCGCGATCGGACCCGAGGTGGGCAGCAGGCACGGGGGATTGTCCCACGGCCGACGACGAATGACCTAGTACGACAGACGCACGGCAATCGGCTCGATGCGGGCCGCCGATATGGCCGCCCCGCGCAGCGCGACGTGGCAACGACGGCGGGCGTCGGCGGGCAGGAGCCCCGAGTGGCTGGACCGTGCGGCGCACGCCACCTCGACCACCGTCGCCGCCTCGCGCTGGGCCCCTGCCCGTCGGTGACCGACCCGCGGCATGCCGACCCGTCCCGGTCGATGGTCCGGCGTTCCCAGCGATGGACTCCCACAGGCATAGGCGACCATCGGCCCAGATGATCAGGCGTCGGTCGATCACAAGCGTGTCGTGATCCTGGTTCCGCCCGGCCCGGACTCGCTTTCGAAGCCGTCCAGTAGCCTCCCCCGGCCACGTCACCGATTGGCGGACGGGCCACGCCCCACGGGGCCACTCCACGTCCGGCCCACACGGTCGCCGCGGACCGGATCAGCGATCGATGCGCCCTGCCCCGGAGAGTGCCGACCGGCACACCGTGGACGTGCCCCCGGGCATATCGTCCGATCCTCGACGCGCCTAGGATGGGACCCACAGCGATCCACTTGGGGAGGAACACGAACGTGAACGGACGCGAGAGAAGCGGGTTCCCCGCGATGAACCAGTCGGGGCAGCGGGAACTCTTGAAGCGGCGACGGACGAAGATCGTCGCCACGCTCGGCCCGGCCTCGAATGACGCCGACAGCATCGAGCGACTGATCAGGGCGGGTGTGGACGTCTTCCGCCTCAACATGTCCCATGGCACGCACGCAGACCACGGGGCCGCGTACGAGCGAGTGCGCGAGGCTGCTGCCAGGCTCGGCCGGCCGACGGCCATCCTGGCGGATCTCTGCGGCCCGAAGCTGCGCGCCGGTCGGTTCGCCGGCGGGAAGGTGGACCTCTCGACCGGCAGCCGGGTCATGGTCACGACGCGCGACGTGGTCGGCGAGCTCGGCCTCATTCCCTCGCAGTACGAAGGATTGGCCGGCGACGTGCGCGTCGGCGACCGGATTCTCCTGGACGACGGATTGCTCGAGCTGCGAGTCGAGGCGGTCGAGGGCACCGAGGTCGCCTGCACGGTCGTCCACGGCGGCGTCCTCAAGGATCGGAAGGGGATCAACCTCCCCGGCGTGAACGTGTCGGCGCCATCCCTCACCGAGAAGGACCGCGACGATGCGCGCTTCGCCTTGGGGTTGGGCGTCGACTTCGTGGCGCTCTCGTTCGTGCGGCGGGCATCCGATCTGGACGAGCTCCGGGCCTTGATGGCCGGGCATCCCGCTCAGGTGATCGCGAAGATCGAGATGCCGGAGGCGGTCGAGGCCGTCGACGAGATCCTGGATGCCTGTGACGGGCTGATGGTGGCCCGCGGCGATCTGGGTGTCGAGATGCCGCCGGAGACCGTGCCGATCGCGCAGCGTCGCCTGCTCGCCCGCGCGCGGGCCAAGAACAAGCCGGCCATCGTCGCGACCCAGATGCTGGAGTCGATGGTCCAGCACCCGCGGCCGACGCGGGCGGAAGTGTCGGACGTCTCGACGGCCGTGTTCGCGGGCGCGGACGCCGTCATGTTGTCCGCCGAGACGGCCGCCGGCGCGCATCCGGTGGCGGCCGTGGAGATGATGGACCGGGTTGCCCGTTGGGTCGAGAGCTACCAGTGGGAGGAGGGCGCGTTTGGGTCGATCGCCGCCCCCGACAGTGGGCCGCCCCTGCCGATGCACGTGGCGATTGCTCGCTCAACCGCCCAGCTCTCGCGCGACCTGCGAGTCCGAAGCATCGTCGTCTTCACACGCACCGGTATGACGGCCAGCGTCGTGGCCGCGGCCCGACCGGCCGCGCCCACGGTCGTCGCCGCCGCGGACGCCGCGGCCTGCCGACGGGCGAACCTCCTCTGGGGCGTCGTCCCGGTCGAGGTGGGCGCTGCCGACCTCGACCAGCCGACGGCAACTGCTCGGCGAGTGGTCCGCGAGCTCGGCCTGGCGGGCGATGGGCACTCCATCCTGGCGATCGCGGGATTCAAGGCCGAGCCCGCCGACACCGCGCCGACGTTGACGGTGCTCTCGGCCTGAGACAGGACACGCGGGTGGCGAGAACGTCGACGCGCGTCGCTCGCGGAGGGTCGGCTCGATGCTACAGCAGGCCTGATCCCTCAAGCTTCGGGGCCTGCAGGTTTATTGGGGCCAGCATCGAACGTCACGAGCGGGCCGAAAGGAGGTCGTCACCATGCCGAATCGTTCCCGGCCCTCCAGCCCCAGGTATCCCGGGGACGACCGTCTTGCGCGGGCTCCGCCCGATTGCATTTCGCGCAGACGCCGAGCATGGCCCGGCTGCCGTCGCGCTCGAGTGAGGCGTGCGACATTGGGCACGGCTGCCGGGCCGGGATCTGCTCCAGGAGGAGGAAGCGATGTCAGACACGAATCGTCGGCGCCACGTGCGCCCATGGTACTTCCTGTTGATCGTGCTGATGGTCCTCGCGCTGGTCACGTCGGCCGTCGTGGACGGGGGCGCCGCGAGCGCTCAGCGCGCGACCCGGCCCACGAACATCATCATCCTGTTCGCGGACGGCGTGGCCGGCAGCCAGCTCGAAGTCGGTCGCTATACCAGTCAGCACCTCCGCAACCAGCCCTTCGCCACGACCGATGTTGTCCTTGAGCAAGGCTCCCTGGCCCTGCTGACCAGCCACCCCATCGACGCCATGGTCACCGATTCGGCCGCGGCGGGCTCGGCCATGTCGACGGGCGTGAAGACGACGATCGGGGCGGTCGGCGTCGCGCCCGACGGGCAGCCCGTCACCACGGCGATGGAAGCCGCCAGGGCCCAGGGCAAGCGGATCGGGCTCGTCACGACGGCCACGGTTTGGGACGCGTCCCCGGCCGCGTTCAGCGTGCACACCCGGCAGCGCACACAGGGCCAGGCCATCGTGGATCAGTACCTGGCGCTGGAGCCCGACGTGCTGCTGGGCGGCGGCAAGAGCTACTTCCTGCCGCAGGAGATGGGAGGGATGCGCCAGGATGGCCAGGACGTGATCGAGGCGTTCCGCACCAAGGGCTACCAGGTGGCGACCGATCCCGGCGAGTTGCGGGCGGCGACCGGCCCGCGCCTGCTCGGCCTGTTCGCTGACGAGGACATGGATTCCGAGCTCGACCGCGATCCCGACGAGCAGCCGTCGATGGCCGAGATGTCCGCAACGGCGATCCGGATCCTGTCGCAGGACAGCCCCAACGGGTTCGTCCTCCTGCTCGAGAACGAGAACACCGACTCGACCGGCCACCGCAACGACATCGCGGCCCTCATTCGGGACCTCTGGGTCTTCGACGAGGCCGTCCAGCACGCGCTGGAGTTCCAGCGCCGGGCGCCGGACACCCTGCTGATCGTCACCGGCGACCATGAGGCCGGTGGCCTGAGCGTGACCTACGCCCAGCAGGACCGGAGCTCGCTGTCGAGCAGCAATCGATTCTACGCCGGGCCGGCCCACTTCGAGATGGTCAGCAGGATTACGATGTCGCTGAACAAGGCCGCCCAGGTTCTGGGGCCGCAGCCGTCGCCGGAGGCGCTCGAGGCCCTCCTGGCGGCGCACTTCCCCGGGTTCCGCCTGGACGACGACCTGCGCGAGGCGATCCTGAACCAGCAGATGCTGGACCTGGCCTTCACCTACCCGACCGCGAATGCCCTCGGCCGGATGGTCTCCCGCCAGACGGGGATCTACTGGGGGACGGCCGGCCACACCGCCCAGCCGGTCGTCGTGGGCGCCCTCGGACCCGGGGCTGAGCGCTTCCGCGGATACATGGATAACTCGGAGTTCGGGATGATTCTCCACGGCCTGATCGCCGCCCGGGACTAGCTCAGCCCTGCCGAGCAGCGGGTCCCGCAGCTACCGGAACCCGCTGCTCTGGACCCTGCCTCGCACCAGAGGACGGAATGGAGCCAGCGAACACGACCGCGGCGCTCGAGCGCAGGCTCGCCGTCGCCTGCAACGACTTCGGCTTTCGGCTGCTGGCGCAGTTGGTCGGGCCGGGCGAGGCCGACAACGTGATGATCTCTCCGCTGAGCGTGGCGTTCCCGCTGGCGATGGCCTACAACGGCGCCGCCGGCGCGACCCGGCGCGATGGCCGCGACGCTGGGGCTCGAGGGGCTCGGGCTGCCGGAGGTGAACGAGGCCGCCAAGGCCCTGCGGGCGACGCTCGACGCCCCCGATCCGCGGGTTCGGCTGGCGATCGCCAACTCGCTCTGGGCACAGCAGGGCCTCGCGTACCGGCCGGACTTCGTCGAGCGGAACGCCGAGGGCTACGGGGCCGAGCTGGCCCGCCTGGACTTCGCCGACCCCGGTGCCTCATCCGTCGTGATCCGCTGGGTCGAGGAGAAGACCCGTGGGAAGATCGACCGTATCGTCGATCATCTCGATCCGGGGATCCGGCTCGTCATCCTGAACGCCATCTACTTCAAGGGCGCCTGGGAGCAATCGTTCGACGAGGCGAGGACCGAGGTGGGCGTGTTCACCCTACCGGACGGGCAGGCGCGGCGCCACCCCATGATGCACCAGTCTGGGATGTTCCCCTACTTACGAAGACGCGGACACGCAGGCGATCGTCTCCCCTTCGGTCGGGGTCGGCTGCGGATGAACGTCCTCCTGCCGCGGCAGCCCGGTGCCCTGCGGGCGCTGCAAGGGCGGCTCGGCGCCGGAGGCTGGGAGGCGCTGATGGTCCCGTTCGGATGGCGCGAAGGGGAGCTCGCCCTGCCGCGCTTCCGCCTGGAGTACGCGGCCGAGCTCGCCCCGGCACCCGCGGCGCTCGGATTGGGCGCGGCCCTCGACCCGGGCGCTGACTTCCAAGGCATCTGCGACGGGCCGATCTGGCTCGGCTCGGTCGCGCACAGGGCCGTCGTGGAGGTGAACGAGGACAGGGCCGAGGCGGCCGCGGCCACCGACCTTTTCGGCTCTTTATGCGGCCGACGCCATTCCGGATGACGGTCGACCGCCGGTTCTTCTGCGTGATACGGGACGAGGTCACCGGCCCGGTGCTGTTCTTGGGCATCGTCGCGCGGCCGGGCTAAGCCACCGCCGGTATGCTCATGGCCGTCCCCCGCGTACGATGGGAATGCTTTTCGGG
>JALYGH010000487.1 GCA_030777205.1 Chloroflexota bacterium | reverse complement strand
GGTCTCCGTCGTGATCCGTATGCGGACTCCGAGCATCGTTGGCTCCTGGGCGTGACTTGCATCCGCCAGTCTGCCAGCGATGCTCACTCACTTTCCAGAAGGTTTCCTGAACGTCTATAACTGCATCGGAGGCCGTGCAACTCTTCGTCGATCGGGCTCGGAGCGCTCGCCCCGACTTTCGACTGAACGCGGAGAATGCCGCCGCCGTGGCCGAGATCTGTGCGCACCTCGATGGCCTCCCCCTGGCGCTCGAGCTGGCGGCCGCGCGTGTGACGATCCTGCCGCCTCAGGCAATGCTGTCCCGGCTCGAGCGTCGCCTCCCGCTCCTGATCGGCGGGGCACGCGACCTGCCTGCGCGCCAGCGGACGCTGCGCGACACGATTGGCTGGAGCTACGACCTGCTCGACGCGGACGAGCAGCGGCTCTTCCGGCAGATGGCCCCGTTCGCCGGTGGTTGCACGCTCGGCGCGCTCGAAGCAGTCTGCTCTCACCTGGGCGCCTCGCCTCCGAGCGAGGAGCTCGATCCCGGCGCGGACCTCCTCGACGTGGTCGCGTCGCTCGTGGACAAGAGTCTGGTGCACGAAGTCGACGGCCCGGACGGCGAGCCGCGGTTCACGATGCTCGAAACCGTGCGCGAGTTCGCCACCGAGCGACTCGAGTCGAGCGGCGAAGCATCTTTCATTCGCCGGCAGCACGCCGAGCACTATCTCCAACTGGCCGAACTGTCGCGATCCCGGCTACGTGGACTGGAGGCGGTAAGCTGGCTGAAGCGTCTCGACGCCGAGCACGACAACCTCCGCGCTGCTCTGGACTGGGGCGAGACACAGTCCGATCTACCTGACGAGGCCGAAACGTCGGTGGGAGTCGTGTCCGGCATCGAGTTGGCGACGCGGATCGCCCAGGCGCTCGCCTGGTATTGGACGTTCCGCAGTCAGCTCCGACAGGCACGCGAGCGGGTGGACCGCCTGCTGGCGCGCGCCCGCGAGGGTACGCCTGCGCGCGCACGGGCGCTCCTGGTGGCCCAGACCCTCGCGCTGTACTTGGGGGATATCGTCGAGGCGCGACGGCTGGGCGAAGAGAGCCTGGCAACCTGGCGTGCGCTGGGTGATCGGGACCAGGTAGCGGTGGCACTTGCCCGCATGGCCTACGCCGAGGGACTGCTGGGCGATCCTGATCATGCACGGTCAATCTTAGAGGAGAGCTCAGCGCTCTCCGAGGATCAGCGCCACGCGACCGACCTCGAGCACCCGATCGTCCTGATACAGGCGATGGCCACCAAGTCCGCCGGTGACCTCGACACTGCTCGGGGCCTGTTCGAACAGAGCCTCGCGCTCGGGAGTGCCGATGGAGACACCCACACCACCCTGGCTTCGTTACGGCACCTGGGCACGCTCGCGCACAAGAGGGGCGACGTGGATGTGGCCCATCGGTTGTTTGCCGAGTCCGTCCGTCTGGCACGCGACCTCGGCGATTACTCTTGCACTGCGAACGGGCTGGCCGGCCTCGCATTCGCTGCCCTCGACGCCGGCGAGGCAGAACGCGCGACACGCCTGCTGGCGGTGCTGTTGAAGCTATCCGAGCAGAATGGGTATCGCGTTGTCTCGCTGTCCGGTTCCGATGTGTCAGTCGCGGTCCTGCGCGCGCGGCTCGGGGAGGAAGCGTTCGCCGCGGCCTGGGCTGAGGGGCGGGCGATGAGCCTGGAGCAGGCTATCGCCTACGCGCTGGAAGGGTGCGCGCCCGCGTGAGCCGGAGCCTCAGGCGCCGTGGCGGCGGACGATGGCGGCGTATTGGGCGGCGGCCGGGGTCATCCGCCGCGTGAGGGCCGGGTCGCCGTCCAGGTCGATGTGGTACAGCCCGAAGTCGGCGCCCGGGGTGTCCGGTAGGCCCCACTCGCGGTTGGTGGTCAGGCTCCACGCCAGGTAGCCGATCACGTTGACGCCGTCCGCGTGCGCCCGCTGCACGGCGCGGACGTGCTCGCGGAAGTAGCGCGTCTTGCGGGTGCTGTTCGGTGGCCCGGCCACGCCGTTCTCGATGATGAAGATCGGCTGGTCGGGGAACATGCCCTGGAGGTAGCGTAGCGCGTCCTCTAGCCCGTCGGCCCAGATCGGCGCGTGGCCGTAGCGGCGCTCCAGCACGTGCATCAGGTTCGCGATGTCGAGCAGGTGGGCAGTCCCGAAGTAGTAGTCGAACGCCACGTAGTCCTGCTGGCCACGGCACTCCGGCGGGCACAGGAAGGTCGGCAGGTCGCCCTTGATGCCGAGGTGCCACCAGTTGGACGCGCCGAACGAGAAGATCGTCGCGAAGGCGCCGAGCCCATCGATCGAGCGGCTCAGCGCTTCGACTCCGGGCGGCATGAACGGGAGCGGCGGCTCGAGCAGCTTCGGCCCGGCCAGCTCGCCGCGGTGGAGGATCCGCCCCTCGCGCAGCACCCAGTCTTCCTCGGACCAGCCCTTCTCGGACCGGGCCCGCCGGTCCACCCAGCGCATCAGCGGGATGGGCAGGTGCCAGAGCCGGTTCGGAAGGCCGAGGTAGTAGCCGTTGGCGGCGACGAGGCGACGCTCGCCGCCGGGGCCGGCGCGCAGGACGAGCCGCGCGGCGCGGTTCGCCAGGAACAGGTTGCGGATCACCTCGGCGGTCGCCCACATCATGTCGGCGTCGCTCGTCCCGGGCGGCAGGCCGGGCGGCCAGAAGAACTCCGGCATCCAGAAAGGCTTGAAGTAGCCGAAGATGAAGGCGTTCGGCTCGTTGATCGTGATCCAGTAGCGGACGCGGTCGCCGAGCGCGTCGCGGACGTGGCTCGCGTAGCGGCCGAACCAGTCCGGGAAGTCGGCGGCCCGCAGCCCGCCACGCGCCTCGACGTGGACCGGCCAGACGAAGTGCATCAGCGTGACGACCGGCTCCATGCCGGCCGCGACGATGCCGTTGACGAGGGCGCGATAGTGGGCCAGCGCCTCGTCGGAGAACACGCCCGGCTCCGGCTCGACACGCGACCAGGCGATCGAGATGCGGAATGCCCGACAGCCGAGCCGCCGCGCCAGCTCGACGTCTTCCGGCCAGCGGTGCCAGAAATCGGTGGCCCGCCCGCGCGGCACGTACGGCGTGACGCCCGGCCGGCCCGGCGGGTGTTCCGCCTCCCAGCGGTCCCAGACGTCCGGGTAGCGCGGGTCGTACGCCTCGCACTGGTGATCCGACGTGGCAGTCCCGAACAGGAAATCCGGTGGCAGCGCCACGGGCGGGCGGCGGAACAAGCGCCGCAACAGCCGGCGCGGTCAGGCCTGCGCCCGCGCCGGCAGGGCGGGCGCGTGGCGGACCGTCGGCGAGACGGTCCACGATGGCGGGTGCACAGTCGGCATGGAGCGGGGCGGCATGGTAGTGGCCTATAGCTTAGCGCACGGGCGCTCGGGGCGTACGCCCCAAGCGCCCGCATCCCGCAAGGACCACGCCGGTAGAGCCGGCCGGTCTACTTCGGGTAGCCGGCCATCTGCCGCAGCCGCCGGACCCGCTCCGCGACCGGCGGGTGGGTGCTGAACAGGCCGGCCAGTGCCTGGCCGCTCAGCGGGTTGACGATGAACAGGTGCGCCGCGGCCGGGTTCACGTCGAGCGGCCGCCCCTTGGAGTACGCCTCCAGCTTCTCGAGGGCCGAGGCGAGCGCCAGCGGGTCGCCGTGGACGCGCGCCCCGGCCTCGTCAGCGCCGTACTCGCGCGCCCGCGAGATGGCGAGCTGGATGATCGTCGCCGCGATCGGCGCGATGATGATCGAGGCGAGCAGGACGAATGGATTCGTCCCCTCACCGTCGTTGTTCCGACCGAAGCCGCCGAAGAACGCCGCGAACTGGGCCATCTGGGCGAGCATCGTGATCGCGCCGGCGAGCGTCGCCGCGATCGAGCTGACGAGGATGTCGCGGTTGCCGACGTGCCCGAGCTCGTGGGCCAGGACGCCCTTCAGCTCGCGCTCGTCGAGGATGCTCAGGATGCCGGTCGTAACGGCCACGACGGCGTGGTTCGGGTCACGGCCGGTCGCGAAGGCGTTCGGCGCGGCCGCCTCGATGATCCCGACCCGCGGCTTGGGCAGGCCGGCCTCGGCGGCCAGCTCGTCGACGATCGCGTGGAGGCCGGGGGCCTCCTCCGTGGTCACCTCGCGGGCGCCGGCCATCTTGAGGGCGACGTCGCCCGAGAACCAGTACGCGCCCATGTTCATCGCGATGGCGAACCCGAACGCGATCACCATCCCGCCGGTGCCGCCGAGCGCGTTGCCGATCACCACGAGCAGGCCGGTCAGCGCGGCCAGCAGGACTGCCGACTTCAAACTGTTGCCAAACATTGCTCTCTTCCTCCAGGAGACGGACGTTGGGAGGGGAGGCGCCTGGTCGCCCCACCACTCCACCCACATCGTATCCCGACGCACGAGACGCAATCGTTAAGCCAGGGTGAGGGATCGGTGAGGCGACGATGAGACGGGCGGACACGCACGGGTCGCGAGCCGATACACTCCCGGTGTGGCCAACGAGCGACTGCTCCTCGTCGACGACGACCCCCGCGTGCTGTCGGCCGTCGGGCGGCGCCTGGCGTTCGAGGGGTTCCGGGTCGACCTCGCCGCCAGCGGCGCCGAGGCGCTCGACCGAGCGGCTGAGCACCCGCCGGACCTCGTGATCCTGGACGTCATGCTGCCCGAAATGGACGGCCTGGAGGTCGCCCGCCGGCTGCGGCTGGCCGGGCCGGTCCCGATCCTGATGCTGACGGCCCGCGACACCGTCGCCGATAAGGTGGCCGGCTTCCAGAGCGGCGCGGACGACTACCTGGTCAAGCCGTTCGCGTTCGAGGAGCTGCTGGCCCGGATCGGCGCCCTCCTCCGCCGGGCGCGGCCGTCCGCCGCCGACGAGCCGGAGTGCCTCCGCTTCGCCGACCTCGAGCTGGACACCCGCACCCGCGAGGCCCGGCGGGACGGCGAGCCGATCGAGCTGACGGCGCGCGGCTTTGACCTGCTCGAGTACTTCCTGCGCCATCCGCGCCAGGTGCTCACCCGCGAGCAGATCTTCCGGGCCGTCTGGAGGAGCGACTTCATGGGCGCCTCGAACGTCATCGACGTGAACGTCAGCTACCTGCGGGAGCGGCTCGAGGCGGGGGGCAAGCCGCGGCTGATCCAGACCGTGCGCGGCGTCGGGTACGCCCTGCGCGAGCCGGACGCTCGCGGCGAGCACACCAGTCGACCGGCTGAGGGCGCCGGGCCCTGATCGTGTCCCTCAAGGCCCGCCTCGCGCTCCTCCAGGCCGTCATCCTGGCGGCCGGCCTGGCGCTCCTTGGGACCTTGCTCGTCGAGTCGCTGGAGCGCTCGCTGCTGACCGAGGCCGACGACGTCCTCGCCCGCCGCGCTGCCGAGGTCGACGCCGAGGTCCGCGCCGTCCTCGCCCGTGGCCTTGGGGAGGGAGGCGTCAGCGGCATCCCGCTCGATCCCGACCCCCAGGAAGCGTTCGCGACGCCCGGCGTCTACGTCGAGGTGCTGAGGCCCGACGGCCGGTTGCTCGGCGCCTCGCGGGCGCTCCCGCCGGAGGGGCTGCCGGGGCGGGAGACTGCCTTGGCCGACGTGCGAGCGGGGCGGCCCCGGCTCGAAACGGTGCCGGTCAGCGACGAGCGCGTGCGCGTGCTGAGCGTGCCGGTCGTCCAGGATGGGCGCCCGGTCGCCGTTGTCCGGGTCGGCGAGTCGCTCACGCACATCGAGTCGACCGTCCGCGGGCTCGCGCGGCTGCTGATCGTCGGCGGGACGGTCGTGCTCGTCGCGGCCCTTGTGGCGACCTGGATCGTGGTCAGTCGCGCGCTGGAGCCGCTGGAGCGGATCGCGACGACGGCGGAACGGATCGCGCTGACCGGCGACGTCGATGTCCGGGTCCAGGTCCGCACGAGCGGCGAGGTCGAGCGGCTGCGGCTGGCGTTCAACCGGATGGTGGATCGCGTGCAGCGGGTCCTCGACGGACAGCGGCAGCTCCTCGCGGATACGTCCCACGAGCTGCGCAACCCGCTGACGGTGATCCGCACGAACCTCGACCTGCTCCGCCGCGACCTCGACCCGGCCACGCGCGACGAGGTGGTCGCCGAAACGGACGAGGAGGCCGAACGGATGAGTCGCCTCGTCGCCGACCTGCTCTTCCTATCGCGGGCCGAGGCCGGCGCGGTCGAGCTCCGGCCGGTCAGCCTCGACGCCGTCGCGCTCGATACCGTCGAGCGGTTCCGCCAGCTCGCGCCCGAGCACGAGATCGTCCTCGACGCCCGGGAGGCGCTGACGGTCCTGGGCGACGACGATCGCCTGCACCAGCTCCTGACGAACCTGCTCGAGAATGCCGTCCGTTTCACTCCGGCCGGCGGGCGGGTAACTGTGACGGCGCGGCCCGAGGGCAACCGAGCTACGCTCGTGGTAGAGGACACCGGCGTGGGCATCTCGCCCGAGCACCTCCAGCGCATCTTCGACCGCTTCTACCGCGTCGACCCGGCCCGCAACCGGGCGACTGGCGGGACGGGCCTCGGGCTGGCGATCGTGCGGAGGATCGCCGAGTCGCACGGCGGCGGCGTGCGCGTCGAGAGCGAGCCCGGCCGGGGCGCGCGGTTCACCGTCACCCTACCCCTGGCCCCCGAATTGAGGGCCGATGCCGTTGCGAGCGCGGCGCGGGACGCGACCGCGGCTCGCTGAGCGTCAGGGCAAGCTCCCGTCCCGGCGGGCGGCCAGGAGTCGGTCGAGGGCCGGGCGAGCGGTGCCGTCCGGATTCGCCACGCTCCACCAGTATTCCTCGCGGTCGCGGTCCCAGTTCGGGTCCGGCAGGTTCCAGAGGACCATCACGCCAATCCAGGGCGCCCAGTGCTCGTGGGCCCAGCGATACGCGCCGACCAGGTACTCGCCGTGGGTCTCCGGCGTGACGGCGAACCAGGAGTAGGCCGGGTGAACCTGGTCGGTGGTCCAGCCGAACTCGAGGAGCCAGACCTGCTTGTCCGCGTCGCCGTTGCGCTCCATCACGGCGCGCAAGTCCTCGACGCGGCGGAAGGTGAATACGCGGCAGCCGTTATGTCGCGCGGCCGATTCCTCGGGCGACGCGCTCGGCGGCTTGTCGTAGCCGGCGCCATGCGCGCCGAGCACGTCGAAGTACTCCTTGGCCCCGGCGTCGTACATCCACTGCAGGTAGACGTCGTCCTGGCGCGCGGTGTCGTCGTTCGTGCAGGTTGGCGAGAGGCCGGCGCTGATGACGGTGACCGTGGGATCGGCCCGCTTGGCCGCCTCGTACCCCGCCTTCAGCAGGCGGACGTAGTCGGCCGCCTGCTCCGCGTCGATCGGCGCGCCGCCCCACTCGCGGGCGAGGTTCGGCTCGTTCCAGAGCTCGATCGCGTGGACGGTCCCACGCGGCGAACCGGCCTTGTAGCGGTTCACGAACGCGCCGACGAAGTCGGCGTAATCCTGGTAGTCGTCCGGCGGCCCGTTGCTGACCCGGTCGGCGCGCGCCCAGTCCGGCTGGAAGTCGAGGCGGGCGATGATCTTGATGCCCGCTTCCTGCGACGCCGCCACGACGCGGTCGGCGTCACGCCAGTCGAACTCGCCCTTCTGGCGCTCGATGTGGCGCCACTGGAACAGGCTCTTCTGCCACTCGAAGCCGGCACGGTTCAGGAGGGCCAGGTCGCGATCGGTCGTCGCCGCGTTCCCGGCGAGGAACACGTTCATCCCGTACTCGGGGCTGCGCGCGACGTAGCCCCTCGGCTCGCTGGCCGCGGACGCCCGGGCCGGCTCTCCCCGACCGGGTGGCGCCGGCTCGGTGGACGGGGCCGGCTCGCTGGGGGCCGATGGGCCAGCCT